>DASQNW010000355.1:0-11436 GCA_035644775.1 Chitinophagaceae bacterium
TATTTCGATGATCTGCTGCGATCTTCCACCGAGCAGATATCCCAGCTCTGTGTAAGGCCGTGTAGTATTAAAGAAGCGAACTGCTTCAGGCCGCCATTTATAAACATCAAAAGCGTGAAAGCCCGGATCCCACCCGGCACGCATTCTCGGTGAAAAAAGAATAGATCGCGTGGCTGTACCTGTGTTTCCCAAAAAAACATGTGTCGCCGGAATAGGAAATCGCGTGGTAAAGTCGCTTAGTGAAGAGTCAAAATAGTAGTTACGAGTAGAGTCGAGATAACGAAAGTTGATTGTGATGCTGTCTTCAAATTTATCACGCCGCGTCAACGAATCGTTACCTCCACCTCCGCGTCCTGCACCGCCACCGCCACCACCGCCACCTCTCGGTAACCGTGGTATGCCGCGTGGCATCTGTGCCTCCACCACTGCAGCTACCAACAAAAAAACGAACAGGAAAATTATATAAGAACTTCTGTTTTTCAAGCAATTAGTTAGTTGAAGTCTCGGATGATATCGCGGAAAATTGCAGTAAGCTTCGGTTCTGCTTTTTGTGCTGCATCCAACACTTCTTCATGAGTAATAACATTGTCTTCCTCACGGATACCCATATCCGTAATGACACTCATTGCAAATACATGCATACCCGCGTGTACTGCTGCAATTACCTCCTGAACAGTGCTCATACCGACAGCATCGCCACCAAGTTTGTAAATCATTTTATACTCAGATCTTGTCTCAAAACTGGGACCTGTCACACCAAAGTACACTCCCTCCTTCACATCAATTCCGTGAGCAGCAGCGATTGTTTTTCCCTTCACGATGAACTCTTTCTTATATGGCTCGCTCATATCCGGAAACCTTGGTCCCACCCGTTCCTCATTCCTCCCCAACAAAGGGTTTACCGTAGCAAGGCTAATATGATCTGTTATGATCATTAAATCACCAACCCGGAAATTCGGGTTCACCCCACCAGCCGCGTTTGATAAAAGAAGATTTTCTACACCCAACATCCGCAGCACTCGTATCGGCAGCACCACCTCTTCGGCGGAATATCCTTCATAGAAGTGGAATCTTCCCGCCATCGCAATGATGCTTTTACCATTGAGGAAACCAAAAATCATTTTTCCAGAGTGCCCTTCAACGGTAGAAACAGGGAAGTTGGGAATTTGCGAGTACGGAACCTCCGCATCTACAGAGATGTCATTTATGAAATTGCCTAAGCCACTTCCCAACACAACAGCGGTCCGGTATTCTTTATTGATGAACGATCTCAGATAGTCCGTCGTTTCAACAAGTTTCTGATAGCTATCCATAACGTTCCGGCAAAGATAGAGGTTCAGCTTTCAACGCTTGGGTGTTCAGCAGGCACATGGATTTTATTAACTAATTGTTTTTAGCAGTAGTTTTTGCAAGATCATCGCCGTTAATTACAAGGTGCTGGAATCTTTTGACCGCGGGTGTTTGAAGCAAAAAAGTCAATATTTCTATTGGGCAGGATTCTATCTTTGCCCCAAATTTTGACCACATGAATTTGCACGAATACCAGGCAAAAGAACTGCTAAAGAAATTCAACGTTCCTGTGCAGGAAGGAATAGCTGCAAGCACACCACACGAAGCAGAGGAAGCTTACAGGCAGATAAAGACTCAGTCAGGAAGCAGTTTCGCTGTGATCAAAGCACAAATACATGCCGGCGGCCGTGGTAAAGGCAAAGTAAAAGAAACAGGCATCAACGGGGTTAAAGTGGTGAAATCATTGGACGAGGTAACAGATGTAGCACAAAAAATTTTAGGAGGAACACTTGTTACGATACAGACCGGTGAAGCAGGCAAGGTGGTTAATAAAATATTGGTAGCACAGGATATGTATTACGATGGAGCGAGCGAACGAAAAGAGTTTTATCTCTCGATATTACTTGATCGTTCAAAAGGCCAGAACGTTATCATGTACAGCACAGAAGGGGGAATGGACATTGAAGAAGTGGCGCACAAAACTCCGGAAAAGATTTTCAAAGAGTGGGTGCACCCCGGTGGGGGTTTACAAAGTTACCAGGCCCGCAAAATTGCCTTCAACCTGGGACTGAGCGGTGCAGCATTCAAAAATATGACTGTGTTTATCACTAATCTGTATAACGCATATGTATCGTTGGACGCAGCCATGCTTGAAATTAACCCCTTGTTCAAAGCGGCCGATGACAATATTGTTGCTGTAGACTGCAAGCTCAATTTAGACGACAATTCGTTGATGCGTCACCCGGATCTTTCAAACTTGAGGGACATAAGTGAAGAAGATCCCACAGAAGTAGAAGCTGGAAAGTATAACCTCAACTTTGTGAAGCTGGATGGAAATGTAGGCTGCATGGTAAATGGTGCGGGTTTAGCTATGGCCACCATGGACATGATCAAGCTGAGTGGCGGTGAACCCGCAAACTTTCTCGACGTTGGCGGTACTGCCAATGCACAAACGGTTGAAGCTGGTTTCCGCATCATATTAAAAGATCCCAAGGTGAAGGCGATCCTTATCAATATTTTCGGGGGCATCGTCCGTTGCGACCGTGTAGCACAGGGTGTGATCGATGCCTATAAAAACATGGGCAACATCAACATTCCCATCATTGTGCGCCTGCAGGGCACAAATGCAGAAGAAGCAAAAACGCTCATCGACGAAAGCGGCCTTAAGGTGCAAAGTGCCATCTTGTTAAGCGAGGCGGCCGATCTGGTGAATAAAGCAGTAGCTTAACTAAAACAAGCGTATAAAAAAACCCCTCTCTCGAGGGGTTCAATTCTTTCAGGCTCAGAATGACGGTTTAAGTTCTTTTAGGTACTGGCCTGTTCGGCGTTTCAAAGGGTTGGATAAAGGTTTTGGATTTGGATTTTCAAGTGTTTTTCAAAGGATTAATTCGTTCTTTCTTAAAGGTCTGACATCATCTGTTGAAATACAAGTGCATCGTAGAAAAAGATGCCGTTTTGAGTACATTTCCTTCAGGGCAATAAGTAGATTTTCTAAAAAACTGGGCCCACACCCACTAAGTACGCTTTTAAGTATAAAACTTCAATGGCAATGAGTTTTGTAGGCTAAATATTGAAGCAGCTTGCAAATCAATCAGTCTATATGCAACTGAAAAACTGAAATGCAACAATGATATCATCAAACGATTATACTGTTAGACGCATCCAGCCTCAGGACAATCGACAAATTGCCGGAGTAATTAGAACCGTTCTTGAGGAATTTGGGGCCAATAAGCCAGGCACAGTATATTTCGACGATTCAACGGACAACTTATCTCAGTTGTTCGCAACTCCGAAGTCTGCTTATTACGTTGCCGTGCACCAGGATAGAGTTATTGGCGGCGCGGGAATATACCCGACGGATGGCTTGCCTCCAGGTACTTGTGAGCTGGCAAAAATGTATTTGGTGCCTGAAGCACGAGGGAAAGGATTAGGTAAGAGATTAATTAACGAGTGCCTTCAATTTGCCAAAGACCAGGGTTTCGAAAAAGTTTATCTCGAGACGATGCCCGAACTAAGAAGTGCACTAATCGTGTATGAAAAAACCGGTTTTCAATATCTCCCGGGGCCTCTCGGGAACTCCGGACATTTTGGATGTAGTTTGTGGATGCTTAGGGATTTGTAGTCACTCTAAACATCATCATATACTAAGCTCACCTCGTACACAGGACTAAATAGATACACTCTCCCGGTCCTTATTTCTATTCCTTTAAATCGCTTTCTGATCCTTTCATATTTTCTGAAAACTTTTCCGTCGTGTGATTTAAACAGCGCCCCTTCTGGTACGTTCTCCACAAATAAGGTTTGTTCTTTTTTGTTATCATAATGCTTCAATGCTCTGAGCAACACTTCGTCGGCACAACTGCTCGCTGCCGGATTCTGCAAAGATCTAATCAGCGCATTCTTTAAATCAGGGGGGAACACATCTTGATTCATAAACTGCTCGAGCAGTTTGCCGAAAGACTGCTTCCACTCCCTACCATGAGACTGCACTTTGTTTCCGAATTGTTCAAAGGTGAGCAGGTGCGCCAACTCATGTAATAAGGTGATAAGGAAAGCATAAGTATTAAGGTTGCCGTTTACACTTATCCGATGATTTCGTCCATCAATCTCGTGCCGGTAATCTCCTAAAATGCTGGTGCGTTCACGCGCCACCGTTAAGTGCACTTTGTACTGGTGCAGGTAGTCCAGCACACTGTTGTATGTGTTTGGAGGCAGGAATTTTTGCAGTTCATGTATGGGCGCTTCTTTCTTCGGCATTAGTCTTCTGCTTCAGCAACTTTGTCAATGCAGTAATTTCAATGAAGGTGTACACGAGGTATAAAGCCATGCAAGCAAACAAGGCAGGCTTATTCAGCGATTTCCCAAAGCTGGCAATATATATGAAGGCAGCTGCAATGCATAAGAAAAGCTTTAACATAATGCCTCCATACACAGAGCGCACAAAAGCATGTGCATTGGGGTTCCGAACCCCTTTTTGTCCCACAATGAATGAAAGCAGTGTAATTACAAACAGGATCAGATTGCCCACGAAGAGTACATCCTGGTCTATATTCCACCGGCTAAGGAGATTCTTGCTAAACAGTAAAAAGCCATTTAGTAATAAAAAAAATAAAACAATAGGCAGGAAAGGCTTCGCACCCTTAGTTCTCATTCTTGTGCTTTTGTTTAGAAGTATCTTTTATAAGCTTGTAAACCATGGCGCAAAGTACTATTAATGGCAACACCCATGCAAATACCGGAATTGCCAATTTCAACCATTTATCCAGCTTCACTCCTATAAAAACAGCAAGGCCCAGAGATACAAAGATTTGCATCCCCAGGCCTGCATAACGCATTGTATCGGTTGTATTATTTGGCTTCTGCTGTTGCTGGCTGGACATCTGCACTCATTTGCACTATACTAGCCTTGGCGGTGGCTGCTGCATTCTTCGGCAGGTTGCTGGTAGAGGGTGCACTTGCCATTTGGCACTGACCATTGAAGGTTGCAGTAGGCTCTATCTGGAGTTTTGCAGCACTGATGTTTCCTAACACGCTGCATTCTCCGCGCAGTTGCAAAAGCTCTTTGACAGCTATGTTGCCATGTACCTTGCCCATAACATCAGCCTGCGAGCCTTCGATGTTGCCATCAACAAAGCCGGTAGATCCAATGATGATTTTAGCTGAACAGGAAACATTTCCTTTGATGGTGCCATCAATGCGGAGGTCAGTGTCACTAAGAAGATCACCTTTCAAGGTAGTGCCCGCACTTATGAGCGTTGCGCTGCCGGATGGTTGCTTCTCGTAGGAGGTTGGATTTTTTTCTTTGTTAAACATATTTGGATTTTTGGGGTTCAGTCTTCCGAGTACACATCTTTGGGTACCTCCAGCTGGGTGGTATCCAACTTAATATTCGCATCGCCGCTCAAAACCTTTTTTATCTGATTGATATATTGAGCCTGGTACGTCACCTGCTGTTCCAAAGAGTCCGTAACGTATTTCAGCTGCTTATATTCCCGGCCCACCTTGGCACTGCCATAACCTGGTATATAGTATTTCAATGGTGTGAAGACTATAAGAGCCACGGTCAAGCCTACCAATAAGACAAAAACGGTACTTAAGCCAATATACACACTTAGTCTGGAAAGACGAAATGTAACCACTTCTTCATAGGTGTCGTCATTCATGATCACCAGCCTGTAACGGTTCCTGAGCCGCTGCAACGTAGTTCCCGCGTCCAGTTTTCCCATATTCTTCATTCGACTAAGGTAGCAAAAGCTAAGGTATAGGCTCTATGCACAAACTCATAAAAACTGCCACCATTTTATACTAAAAACTTTGAAATTGAGTTTATAAGATTTTAGTTTGCCCCGATGTCTTTAAGCCGCCACATCTTTTCATGTCTCTTATTCACGTCTTTTCTGCTGGTTTGTTCCACTTCTGAGGCACAACTGGGGTACAATCTTGAAATCAAAAAGCCGGAACCCTACGAAAACAGGGAGCTTAAGGCCGAGCGGTCAGGCAAAAAGAAGTTTACCAGGTACAAACGTTTTTTTCAAAATACCTATACACACTACAACTACTTCTTCAACGCAAACAATAAGCTGAACGAGATCATTGCCCGTGCAAAAGAGTCGCACAAAGATGATTATGCTACTCTCCTGCCGTTCTATAACTATTCTTTAGAAGTAACAGCCCAGGACAACACTCAGCTCGACTCCGTGATCTACAAATCCAAAACCGGTATCGTGATGCACGATCTGCGGAACGACTGGATTGACGACCTGTACCTGCTGTGGGGTGCTGCGTATTTTTTCCAGCAAAAACTGGATTCTGCATACCAGATGTTCCAGTTTATAAACCACTCGTTTGCCGAAAAGGAAAAGGATGGCTACTATCGTTACATTGGCAGCCGTATGGACGGCAACAGTGCTCTAAGCGTGGTAACGAAAGAGGATGATGGACTGATAAAAAGAATGATATCAGATCCGCCAAGTCGAAATACAGCATTTATCTGGCAGATTCGCACGCTGATTGAAGCTGATGCTATGGCAGAGGCCGGCAGCCTGATTACAACACTGCAGAAAGATCCCAACTTTCCCGAACGTCTTGTAAGCTCGTTGGAAGAAGTAAAATCTTATTGGTTTTATAAGCAGCAAATGTGGGACAGTGCTGCTGCCCACCTGGAAAATGCATTAGGAAATGCAGCAAACAAATTTGAAAGGTCGCGGTGGGAATACTTACTTGGACAGTTATATAGCTTATCCAAAAAGCCTGAAGCAGCTTCTGAATTCTATAACAAGGCAATCAATCACACAACAGACCCGGTGATGGACGTATACGCCCGGCTGAATTTGATACGTATTAATAGGTCGGGTGGCGAGGATTATATCGATAAAAATATTTCAGAACTCTTAAGAATGGCCCGGCGAGAGAAGTACGAAGATTACCGCGATGTGATTTACTTCATGGCTGCACAAATGGAAATGGAACGTGGAAATCCATTAGCTGCACAAGAATACCTGCTAAAAGGAGCTAAGTTTTACAACAATGATATCAAATCCAGGAATCGCTCTTTCCTGCAGCTTGCAGACCTGTCCTATGCACAGAAGAAATATAAAGCGGCTTCAGCCTTTTACGACAGTCTTCAGATGGCGGAACTCAGTCCATCCGATGCAGACCGTGTTCGTGACAGAAAACAGGTGCTCAGCAAAGTCGTTTCAAATCTTGCCAAACTAAACCACCAGGATAGCCTGCAAAAAATAGCTGCTCTCCCTGAACAGGAGCGAAACGATTATCTCAAAAAACTGGCGCGTCAACTAAGACGGCAGCAAGGTCTGAAAGAAGAGGAAACTGCAAACACCAGTTTCAACGGCACTGCGCCGGCAACGCCCGTATATACCACTCAAAGCAAAGGTGAGTGGTACTTCTACAATACAACTTTAAAAACACAAGGTGTCGCCACTTTTAAACAGCAGTGGGGCAGTAGGCCTAATGTGGACAACTGGAGAAGAGCTTCGGATGCCACGGCAGAACTGCGAAATGCCAACCCAAATAACACTCGAGGGGATGTGGTACCGGAGGGGAATGCTACAGCACCAGGTACATCCGTGGAGGGCCTGCTCGCCAACCTTCCTTTAACGCCGCAGCAACTGAATGTTTCTAATGAAGTGATCCGCACTGCTCTGTTGACGTTAGGACTTGTATATAAAGACGAAATTGAAGATTATCCATCTGCTGTGCAGGCGTTTGAAGAACTGAGGCGGCGTTTTCCTGAATACAACGGCATGGACGAACTACTTTTTAATTTATACTATAGCTATCTTAAAACAGGTGAGGATGCCAAGGCAACTGAAATAAAAAATCTTCTTCTCAAAACCTATCCAGCCAGCAGACAATCAGCCATTGTTAAAACAGGCAAAGACCCGGCGAGCACTGAACCTTCAAAGGAAACTACCTCTGAATACGAGAAGATCTATGATCTGTTCATCGAGGGAAAATTTGCGGAAGCTTTGGCTTCGAAGAGGGTTGCAGACAGCACCTACAAAACAAACTTTTGGTCGCCTCAGTTGCTCTACATCGAGGCCATGTACCACGCCAGGGAGAGAGAAGACAGCCTGGCTAAAAACACGTTGAACATTATTTTACAACAACATCCAAATACACCACTTTCAGCCAAGGCAGAAAACTTTATTCAAGTTCTCAGCCGGCGCAAAGAAATTGAAGAAGAACTTAGAAACCTGAATATTGAACGTCCAAAAGAAGACACGGTAGAAGTAGTGCCTGAGATTGTGGGGCCGGCACCTATCACGCGAGACACGACAATGATCAGAAATAATTCGGTGGTAAAAACGAAAACAGAGCCAACGTTGCGTGCAGATTCAAAGATCGTTGTTGCACCGCCGCCGGTTCTTCAAACAACAAAATCGTACACCTACGATGTAAATGCGCCTCAATATGTAGTAGTGGTGCTCAACAAAGTGGATAATATTTTTGGAAACGAGGCAAGGAATGCATTCAATCGGTATAACCAGGAGAAATACTATAGCTTACCATTGAAGTCCGAGATCGTACCGCTTGATGCTGAAAACAAGTTGTTACTCATCGGCAATTTTAGCAATGTGGTTCAGGCAATCGAATATACTCAGAAAGCCGCTGCCTTTGCTCCAAGAGAAATTGTACCGTGGCTGAAAGCCGAAAAATACTCATTTACCGTTATCTCTCAGGCGAATCTTGAGGTACTCAAAAACGATCCGGACCTGAATGCCTACCGCAAGTTTTTTGAAGAGCACACAGGCACGAAATTTTAGAGTTCTGTTGCAGCCGTTTTTTTAGATTTGATCAATAATCCCCTCACATGCCTAAGCAAAACCAAGCTTCTACAAAACGCTCCAGTGATATGTCGAAAAGTGTGCGCCTGTTCTGGTACATCTTACTAGGCGGCATGGGTGCATTTTTCCTCATCCTCATTCTGGCTATGGTCGGCGTTTTTGGAAAGCTCCCCTCTCTCAAGGAACTGGAGAATCCCAGCATCCTGCAATCTTCAGAGGTATTTGCTGCTGACGGAACACTGATGGGAAAATATTACCTGGAAAGAGGCAACAGGAGTAATGTCAACTACAGGGACATCTCGAAGCATGTGATAAATGCTTTGGTAGCTACAGAAGATGAGCGCTTCTATGATCATTCAGGTATCGATTTCAAGTCAACCTTTCGTGCCGTGTTCTTATTAGGGAAGGAAGGCGGCGGTTCTACCATATCGCAACAGCTAGCTAAAACTCTTTTGGATCAGGGAAGTAGAAATTCCATTGCAAGAGTTATTGAAAAACTCAAAGAATACGTTGTAGCCCTTCGGCTGGAACGGAATTTCACTAAAGAAGAGATTGTTGCTCTATACCTCAACGCAGTGCCTTTCAGCGATAATGTATACGGGATAAGAAATGCTTCCCGAACTTTTTTTCAAAAAGATCCTGACCGACTTAACATCGGCGAGTCTGCCGTACTTGTGGGAATGCTCAAAGCAAATTCTCTGTACAATCCAAGAAGAAATTACAAAGCTTCATTTGATCGAAGAAATGTGGTAATCGGCCAAATGGCTAAGAACAATTACATAAGTTCAGCAGAAGCTGCGCGGCTAAAAGCCACACCAATAAAGCTCAACTACAAAAAGCTTGATGAAAATACCGGCTATGCCCCCTACTTCCGGGAAGTATTAAGAGAAGAAGTGCAATCGGCTCTGAAAGATGTTACCAACTCCGATGGTGACAATTACGATATTTATAGGGACGGCCTGCGGGTATACACCACCATCAACCCTAAAATGCAGGAGTATGCAGAAGCAGCTGTTGCGCAGCAAATGCCTGTGCTGCAAAGAGCACTTAACCAGCAGGGAAACATCAAATCAGGCAGTGTTTGGAAGGGGCATGAAAACGTTTTAGAAGCCGCCATGAAAGCGAGCGATCGGTGGAAAAACCTGAAAGAAGAAGGACTAAGCGATGCAGAGATCCGAAACACCTTTAAGCAAAAGGTGCCAATGAGGATTTTCGCATGGAACGCGAACCGGGAAAAAGATACGGTGATGACGCCAATGGATTCCATCAGGTATCATCGGCAGATGTTGCAAACGTCATTTGTTGCTATGGATCCAGTAACAGGTGAAGTAAAAGCATGGGTCGGCGGCATCAATTTTAAGACGTATAAATTTGATCATGCCAATATTAGAACCAAGCGCCAAGTAGGTTCTTCTATCAAACCGCTGCTCTATTGCCAGGCAATGGAAGAACGCGGCTTTACCCCCGAAAGCGCAATACCTAACCAGGCTCAATATTTCCAGGGAAATGGGTGGGTACCCGCCAAAAAAGAATGCCCCGGATTACCGACCGTTTCCATGGCTGGGGCACTGGCACATTCGTTAAACTGTGCATCGGCATACCTGATAAAACAGGTGGGCTCAAACCATTTTGCAAACTTTTTGGCTCAAATAAATATCCCAACAAAAGTAGATCCGGTGCCGTCAATCGCATTAGGTTCCTGCGATCTATCGTTGTATGAAATGATGTGGGCATATTCGATTTTTCCAGGCCGTGGGTTTTCAACAAAGCCGTACTTCATAAGTCGCATTGAAGACCGTAATGGTAATGTGATCAAGCGGTTCGACTTCAGCCAAAACAGAAAGGAAGTGGTGAGTGAGGTAACCGCCTATAAGATGACGCGGATGATGGAAGGCCCCGTAACAAGGGGTACTGCAGCAGGGCTGATGCAACGGCTCGGAGCAAAAGAAATGGGCGGCAAAACCGGCACTACAAACGAGAATGCAGACGCCTGGTTCTTAGGGTTCACACCACAACTACTTGCAGGAACATGGATTGGCTGCGACGACCGGTTTATTCGTATTCAAAGTGGACTCGGGTATGGTGGACAAGCTGCCCGTCCTATTTGGGAGGCCTTCTTTCAGAAACTATATGCAGATAAGTCTTTAGGGATAGACAAGAATGCCGAGTTCCCCAAGCCTGCAGATCTCGACAACTTCTCAAGCAATGCTGATCCACTTGAAGTGAATCCTTATGCTCCGCCACCAGGTGCGGAGGGCGAGGATCAGGGCCTCGGAAATGCTGACGATTATGGTTTAGATACGTCCTACAGACACTTGGGTCCGGAATCTAAAGCCCCTGTAGATGATGAAGAAACGCCCAAGAAAAAACCAGCAGGTCGCAAAGACAGCACTGCTACTAAGGATCCTAGAATCGGCGCACCGCAGGACGACAAAAAGGAAAAGAAAGGTTTCTTTAAAAAGATTTTTGGCAAGAAAGAAGAAGAGCAAGCCTCTGAAACAGAGGGTAACGACTATTAACGACTCAATCTTCATCACCCGGTGCAGACTGGAGATGCCTGCACCCTAAATGCCGACCGGCTTCATTTTCGGAACCAGTGCATGCATGATTAACCATGCTG
>DASQNW010000356.1:0-8123 GCA_035644775.1 Chitinophagaceae bacterium
TGATCGCCGCAAAAGAAGTACACTAATTTGGGTTTGTCAGCTGCAACAGTATCAGCTAGCGACAATGAGTCGTTGCCGACTCCTATTATGCTTGCACCACTTAAATGTTCCGCAGCTAACTTCTTCGTTGCATGGCCTATACAATACACTTGCAAATTAGCATTGTTGATGAGGAATGGATGAATGGCCTCTACTGCATTCATGCTGGTAAATACGGCCGTAATTCTTTTCTTTGACAGTTCACTGATTTGATAAATTATTTTATCATTTTGCACCCCTTCGGTTTCAATAAAAGAAATACATTCAATGGCAATGTTTTGAACACGTGCCTCTTCAATCAGCGCTGAGTCTATTGGCCGGGTACTTAATATGTGCCATTTAATTTCTTCCATTACGTATATCGTGAACAATCTTAGCCGCAGAAGGTTTATTTAGCAGCTGGTTCCCCAGGCGAACGCCAGATGTGCCGGCATTCTCTAACTCCATTTCCTCTTCAATATCCACCTTCATCCTTCCGTCTTTACTACAGACATTTCCTTTAAAATAAACTTTAGAATTTTCAACTGTCGCAAGGCCGCTGATGGGAGTAGAACAGCCGCCCATAAGTGTTCTCAAAAAGTCACGTTCTATTTTTGTGCAAAGGGCCGTATGTTCATGATTGAAGTATTGGCAAGAGTGCCACGCTTCATCATCATCTTCCCTGCAGACAACCATAATAGCTCCCTGCGCCGGAGCCGGAAGCATCCAGTCGAGATCGATGGATTTTATTGGTCTTAAATCAATACGCTCGAGTCCCGCGGCAGCAAATATGGCCCCATTCCAATTGTTTTCCTGCAGTTTTCGCAGCCTTGTATTTACATTTCCGCGCAGGTTTTCTACCCGGTGGGCAGGATAGCGATTGAGCCACTGGGCTATTCTCCGGATGCTGCTGGTGCCGATGGTAAAAACATGTTCGCCCGCTGGTGTGCCCCATGCACCCTTATCGAATCCTAGCAATTCAGGATCTTGATCACTTTTAAAAACAAGAATATCTTTCGTTGAGGCACGTTCAAGTACGGCTGCCTGCCTGATGCCTTTTGCAAGCAGTGTAGGCACATCTTTCATAGAATGAACCGCAATATCGATCCGGTTGCCAAGCAGGGCTGCATCTAAGGTTTTTGTAAACACGCCCTGAACGCCGAGGGCATAGATAGGCGTTACCACGTCTATGTCTCCTTCGCTCTTAATGTAAATAAGCTCTGATTCTCTTCCGGAATCTTTTAAAAGATTTTGCACCAGTGTTGCCTGCCAAACCGCAAGTTGGCTGTCCCTGGTGCCAATCCGTAAGATCTTTTGCATGATCAGTTCTTCGACCCTGGAGTGATGAAGCTATTGATAGCTTCAATATAATGGCAGGCGCCCTGTTTCTTAAGTCTTATTTGTGAGGCCATGTCGTTGATGACTCTCTGAATACGAACTTCTGTTTCTTTGCCACATAGGTTGTTGGTAAACACCGGATGGCTATGGATTTCTTTGAGCTTTGACTTAGCCGTTTTAAGCAAAGGAGCATGCCTGCGCATATCGTTCCATTCGATAAACTCACTCATAATTTCGGCTATGATTGCTTTTGCTTTCGGAACTTCAGCTAACCGCTTCTTCAGAGTCTCGTCTTTAAGCCTCGATAGTTCATCTACATTCACCAGCTTTACATTACATAGTTCCTGAGCCGCTGCTTCAACATTATATGGTATTGATAAATCGATTATCAGTTTTTCTTTTTGGCCTTCTAAGTGTGTTTTCAGAATAGTAGGTTCAGAGGAATTGGTGGCCACCAAAATGATGTCCGCCTTTTTTATTTCGCTAGCAAGCTCAGAAAGTGAAGCAAATTTCAACCCCAGTTCCGAAGCCAATGCTCTTGCCTTTTCTTCAGTACGGTTCACAAGTGTGATGTTGCTGGTGCCCAGGTAATCGACGATATTTTTGCAAGTATTGCGCCCTATTTTTCCAACGCCCACCAGTAGTATATGCTTTGAGGAAACATCAGCTACCTTGTTTCGTATGTATTGAACGGCCGCAAACGAAACGGATACGGTTCCCCCACTCAACTCAGTGTTGTTCTTTATAAGTTTTGAAGATTGTAGCACGCAGTTCACCATTCGCTCCACGAAGGCTCCTACATAACCATGCTCTTTTGCGAACCTGGCGGCATTCTTAATTTGCCCTACTATTTCATAATCTCCTAAAATTTGAGAATCTAAGCCAGCCGCAACTTCAAAAAGGTGCTGCACGGCGTCAACGCCAGATTTTACGTAAGCTAATTCTTGAAAGCTTGAAAGCTCACCCTCTGTCTGTGAGCAAAGCAGTTGCATTAGCTGATGACTACATCCGGCAAAGCCATAAATTTCTGTGCGATTACAGGTAGACAAAACAAACACTTCATTCAAGCCCATGTTATGAGCCTCGTGTAGGAGAGATTGATATTGTTGCTGATTGATAGCGAATTGCCCTCTGATAGAGGCTTCAGATTTTTTGTAATTGATTCCGGCTATAAAAAAGTTCGCAATATTTCTCTGGTAGTAATTGTCCATTCGGCTGTTAAATCGCTGGGCAAAAATACTTTCGGGCACCTGAACGGCAGAATACTTGTGTCATTGATCTGTCATTTCAAAGGTTGATTTTGATCAGGTTGAAACATAACCCAAATCAAGTGTTGATTTTCGCGGTTAGATTGACGATTAATTTTTGCTGTCAACAATCTGTGTTAGATGAAAAAAGCAGTAGTACTGATGAACCTGGGCTCACCCGATTCAACTGAGGTGAAGGATGTAAAGAGATACCTGGATGAATTTTTAATGGATGAACGCGTCATTGACAAACCGTGGATGCTTAGAGCATTGCTGGTAAAAGCAATCATTGTTCCTTTTCGTGCGCCGAAATCTGCACAAGCGTATAAATCTATCTGGACAGAAAAAGGATCACCGCTAATATTAATCAGTAAACAGTTGAGAGATGCGCTCCGAAGGGAAATTGAGGAACCCGTGGCTATTGCCATGCGGTATGGGAATCCATCACCGAGAGCGGCTTTTGACGAACTTCTCCAGAAGAATCCGAATTTGGAAGAGGTGATTGCTGTTCCTATGTACCCGCATTATGCTATGAGCAGCTACGAAACAGCAGTGGATTATGCGAAAGATCAACACAAGAAGGGAGGCTACTCGTTTAAGCTTACAACGATAAAGCCATACTATGATAACGAAGAGTATCTAAATGCATTAGTGGAGAGCATCAGACCTTATATAGAAACTGAATGGGAACACATGTTGTTTTCCTATCATGGCGTGCCGGAACGGCATATATATAAAGGTGACATCACGAAGCAGCATTGTTTGAAAAAGGCTAACTGCTGCGAAACCGCTTCGCCGGCACACGAATTTTGTTATCGACATCAGTGCTTTCGAACAACGCAGTTGGTAGCTGAGCGACTCAATATACCAGCAGAAAAATGGAGCATGTCGTTTCAATCCAGGCTTGGGAGAGATCCGTGGTTGCAGCCATATACGGCAGCGAGGCTCGAAGAGCTACCGAAAAGTGGAATAAAAAAACTCCTTGTGGTTTGCCCCGCATTCGTGAGCGATTGCCTTGAAACACTTGAAGAAATCGCAGAAGAAGGGAAGGAGATTTTTTTGCATAACGGCGGAGAGAAGTTCGAAATGATCCCTTGTTTAAATGCTCATCCCTTGTGGGTGAGTGCCATTGCAAAGTGGATCGAAAGGTATAAGGCCGGTGCCACTGATCAGGTATTAACTTGATCTTAATACCAATATTGCTAACATTTGCTCCATGAGAAGTTATATACCAGCAATTATCATTGCTACCACCATCATTTTAGCTTCACTAATTATTGCATCTGTCGCTAAATACCGCTTTCGCTCACATGAAACCATATCGGTAACAGGGCTGGCCGAAAAGGACTTTACCAGTGATTTGGTTGTGTGGGAAGGTTCTTTTTCGCGCCGGTCTATGGACTTGAGATCAGCCTATGCAGCACTCAAGCAGGATGAAGCTGCAATTAGGCAATATCTTTCCCGGAAGGGAATCGGCCCAGGCGAAATGGTATTTTCATCTGTGCAGATTAATAAAGAATTTAATCCCCGCACAGATGAAAACGGACGTCATCTAAGCCAGGAGTTCGCCGGATACAACTTAATGCAGACGGTCAAGATTGAGTCTGCCAAAGTTGACCAAATAGAAAAGATTTCAAGAGAAGCAACGGAGATCATAGAAAGCGGCATTGAATTTAATTCTCCGGCGCCTTCATACTACTATTCTAAATTATCCGACATAAAGATCGACCTTCTGGCAAAAGCCAGTAACGATGCGCGGCAAAGAGCAGAAACAATAGCGAAGAACTCCGGCAGCGATTTAGGTGCTTTGAGAAAGGCAAACATGGGTGTATTCCAGATCACGGGCAAGAACAGCAATGAGAATTATAGTTATGGAGGCGCATTTAATACATGGGACAAGATGAAAACCGGATCCATAACTATAAAGATGGAATTTGCAGTTGATTAAAATACACGATGTATAACTACATAAAAGCGCTGCACGTCATTTTTGTTGTTACCTGGTTTGCAGGCATGTTCTACATCGTAAGGCTTTTTATATACCATACAGAAGCTGCTGAGAAGCCGGAGCCTGACCGCGGTATTCTGCAGCAACAATTCGCAATTATGATAAAGCGATTGTGGTTGGGAATCACCTGGCCGTCAGCCGTGCTAACCTCGATATTAGGGCCAGTGCTTTGGTCGATGCTCAATAGTTTACCACAATGGTTGGCAGTGAAGCTGATTTTTGTGTTAGGGCTTTACCTGTATCATTTTTCTCTGCACATCCTTTACAAACAGCAACTGAAGGGGTTTTTTAAATTCTCCTCGCAACAATTACGCATCTGGAACGAAGTAGCGACCATTTTTCTGGTTGCTATCGTTATGCTGGCGGTAGTGAAACAGAGCCTCTCGTTTTTTTGGGGGCTAATGGGGTTACTTGGTATAATAATAATTCTAATGAGTGCCATAAAGATCTATAAGAACTTGCGCAAGCCTGCTGAGCCGAATGGCTGATTTTGTATAATCATTTGTTCTTTTTACTGATACCGTAACATTCTTTTCTGATTCCGTAAATGGTTTACTGCTGTTACAAGGGAAATTTGCACTCGCAAAAAAGGAAGTTTTCATGAAGAAATTATTGGTAGCGTTTCTGGTACTGAGTTCAACAAACCTGAGTGCTCAAAAAGGTAGGGACGGATTTTCAGATGATTCTACAAACCCTCAACATAAATATCTGTCCGAAATAACCGTGGTGGGTAGGGGCAGCCGTAGCGATTACCAGCAGATGCCGGAAATAGTGGGTACCAATATTTATGCAGGAAAGAAGAGCACCTTAATAGTGCTGGACAACGTGCAGGGCAATGTGGTGAACAATACCATGAGGCAGGTGCTTGCTAAGGTGCCGGGCATTCACGTTTGGGAAAGTGATCCGAGCGGGCTACAAATCGGCATTGCTGCAAGAGGATTAAGCCCTAACCGCAGCTGGGAATTCAATGTACGCCAGAACGGATATGATATAGCTGCAGATCCTTTTGGTTATCCGGAGGCATACTACAATCCTCAGCTTCAGGCAGTGCAACGCATCGAAGTTGTGCGGGGGAACGGTTCGTTGCAATACGGCCCGCAATTCGGGGGCTTGGTAAATTACATTTTAAGGAACGGCAGTGAAATAAACAAGCCTTTTGAGTTTGAAACGCAGCAGACAGTCGGCAGCAATGGGCTTTTCAACAGCTACAACGCTATTGGCGGGGAAAAAGGCAGAGTTCACTACTACACATTTTTCGACCACCGTAACGGCGATGGTTGGCGGGATAATAGCCGCTTTTATAACAACTCAGGCTTTGCAACGGTTACCTACAGCTTCACCCCAAAGTTCTCATTGACAGCTGAGTTGATGCGGTCCAACATGCGTAGCCAGCAGGCTGGGGGGTTAACGGATGCGCAATTCAAAGAAGATGCACAACAAAGTTTTCGAAGCCGCAACTGGTTCGACATCACCTGGACCACGCCAGCCCTTATCGCTAATTACCAGCTGAACGACAATACCCGCTGGAATACTAAGTTATTTGCCACTATTGGCGATCGGAATAGCGTTGGTTTCCTTCAATCAATGACAGTGCGGGACAGCATCAATTCCGCTACGCAAGAGTATAACTCAAGGGATGTACAAATAGATCAATACCGCAACTATGGCTTCGAAAGCCGGATCATCTCCAGCTATTCCCTGGGGAGTATGAACAATACAATTTCAGGAGGCCTTCGTGTCTACCAGGGTACTACTCACCGTCGGGCGAATGGAAAAGGCACCACCGGTTCCGGTTACGACCTTTCGGTGCAGGGCAATTTTCCTCGTGATATTGAATTCGAATCGCGCAACGCGGCCGCTTTTGTTGAAAACGTTTTTAGACTTGGGAAGAAACTGGTTGTTGTGCCCGGTGTGCGGTACGAGTGGCTTGAAGGCGCAGCTTCGGGACGGAACGGCTATACTTCCGGAGGCGCAGAAGTTTTACTTCAGAACATCACCAGAAGCCGCAGCTTTGTCTTGGGCGGTGTTGGTGCAGAATATCATATTACTACGGGTACTGAATTTTATGCTAACTACACCCAAGCATACCGGCCTATTCAGTTTGCCAACCTGCAAGCTCCGCCAACCACAGATCTGATTGACCCCGATTTAAAAGATGCCAAAGGCTACAACATTGATCTAGGCTATCGCGGTAAGGTGAAGGATTTTCTTCAGTTCGACGTAAGTGCTTTTTACCTGCAATACAACAACAGGGTGGGTACGGTAAGTGTAGCGGCTTCTCAATCGACACCGGCTTACCGGCTCATCACAAACGTGGGTGCCAGTACCAGCAAGGGAGTAGAATCGTATGCTGAATTCAATTTTGCAAGGGCTTTTTTTCCTAAAACCAATGGTGATCTCATATTATTTGGATCTTACGGTCACACCAATGCAGAATACACGAGCGACAACGAAAAAGCGACAACTAAGTTGAAAGGCAAGAAGGTAGAAAACGCTCCTCAGGATATTTTCAGGGGAGGGATTACAGCGGGCTTTAAAGGGTTTTTGTTGACAGGCCAGCTAAGTTCGGTAAGCGAAACTTACAGCGATGCAAATAACACGGCTTCTTCCGCAAACGGCAACAACGGCCTTATTCCATCGTACACGATAACGGATATTACAGCTACATATAAATTTTCTAAAGGATTGAATCTGCGGGCTGGGATAAATAATTTGTTTGACGAACGCTATTTTACCCGCCGTGCAGGAGGCTATCCTGGTCCAGGTATTTTGCCCGCTGATGGAAGAACCTTCTTTGTGAGCGTTGGGGCGAAGTTTTAATTAGAGTTCTCTTCTTTGACCTTCAAAAAAGTCTTGCGCTTAGCAAGACTTTTGATGTGTCTGTCTAGCCGGCTAATGCCAAGTGGACGTTCTGTCCTACCTTTGCACACATTTTTTATTCAAGTTAGGAGCCCCTCATGGCCAATCGTTATAAAGAATTCAAGCATCTGAGCCTTCCCGCCATTGAACAGGAAGTTTTGAAAAAATGGCAGGAGGAAAATGCCTTTGAAAATAGTGTTGCTAATCGGCAAAATGCTGAACCATTTGTCTTTTACGAAGGACCTCCAAGTGCTAACGGATTACCCGGAATACACCATGTAATCTCCCGCACCCTGAAAGACCTTGTCTGCCGATACAAAACCATGCAGGGCTATAAAGTAGAGCGAAAAGGAGTATGGGACACTCATGGCCTGCCTATTGAGCTCGGGGTTGAGAAAGAGCTAGGAATAACCAAAGAAGACATTGGTAAATCCATCTCAATTGAAGCGTATAATCAAAAATGTCGCGAGGCAGTACTCCGTTACAAGGACAAATGGGATGAGCTCACCACCAGGATGGGATACTGGGTGGATCTGCATCATCCATATATAACGTTCACTAATGAATATATAGAATCGCTTTGGTGGTGCTTGAAGGAGCTGTACAACAAGGGTCTGTTATACAAAAGCGTCTCTATTCAACCTTACTCTCCC
>DASQNW010000357.1:0-4404 GCA_035644775.1 Chitinophagaceae bacterium
CTAATTTTGATTACATGTGCTATCATTATTCTCTTACAAAAAAGCAGGAAGAGATCATGAAAATAATTCAGGCTGAGTGGGAAATGCCCTTTGAGCCAATCTATCATATAAATGGCTTTGACCTGCCGCTTATGCCAGTAATCACCATGCAGCAGCCGGAGAAAGTGCAGGGCTATAGCTGGGGATTAATACCGCACTGGGTAGCGACCTTGAGCGAGGCTCAAAAAATAAGAACACAAACACTAAATGCAAAAGCCGAAACCCTGTTCGAAAAAGCATCTTTTAAGTCGTACATAAGCAGCCGTCGCTGCCTCGTTCTCGCCGACGGTTTCTTTGAATGGATGGATTTTCAGAAAAAGAAATACCCTCATTACGTTCACCTGAACGATAACGAGATGTTTGCTTTTGCCGGTATTTATTCTCACTGGACGGATAAGGAAACCGGTGAGCTTTTCAGGACGTTCAGCATCATCACTTCAGATGCTAACTCACTTATGGCACGGATTCACAACATGAAAAAAAGAATGCCCGTCATCCTCGATCAAAGCCAATGGCAAGCCTGGCTGAACCCCTCTCTTATCAAAGAACAAATTTTAAAAATGCTTTCACCGTACCCAGATGAGACGATGAGAGCTTATTCTATTTCGAAACTAATTACCACTCGCGGTGCTGACACAAATGTGCCGCAGATAAAAGAGCCATTTTCGTATCCGGAACTATTATGAGCCGAACAGCTCGCCCTGGCTGATGTTCATGGGGAGGTTCATAAACTCAAGCTTCCTGACTGAATGGTACATTTTGTTCGTTTCACTTCTTTTCAGCAACAGCATGCTGTCTGCAATAAAGCGGCCGGTAAATTGAGAGTGTTCGCATTGACACCACATATTTTCAAACTGTTTTGGCTTCAGCCGCTGCGCAATTATCAGGTGCGGCTCATTTATAAACTGCGGCAAGTGACCTGGTATGTTCATCAGCCATCGGTGTTTTTTTAGGTTCTTACACAAATCATTAAAAGAACTTTTAGTGAGTACTTCAATGTAGATCGTGTGACTCGGATACGCTGAAAAGTCTTGTAGTTCAATTTTGAATGGCTGAGTGCAGAGTGCCACCTGGTGCAGGCGCTCCAGTAACTTTGCCTCCATCTTGTCAAAAGCATGAAAACGCAATATGGTTAAAGAAGGTTGTAACTCAAATGGCAATTTGACCCGGTGATCTTTATGGAGCTTTTCTCTCACCACTTTCACTTGTTCCTGCAATGCTTCAGATAACGGCATTATGAGGCGGTATTCATTCAAGCTGTATCCCGGCATCTTGCTCATCATAAAAAAACCATCTAAGTGGATAATCTAATTTTATTAGTAGCAATTTACTAAATAATTTAGCATTACAAAATCAACTTTATGGAAGGCAAGGAGATATTTTACTCGGCTTATACAGGCTCAAAAAATTTTACTCAGCAGCAGGTGAAAACTGCGAACGCCACCGGCTTCGGGGCGGCGGCAGATGATTATGCGGAACGCGGCATCGACCTTAATGAACAGCTTATCAAAAATAAACCAGCCACTTTTTTCATGCGTGTGAACAGTAATGCTATGGTAGGGGCTGGCATACACAATGGAGATGTGGTGATCGTAGACCGCTCGCTGGAATGGCGGAATGGCAGTGTGATAATAGCTGTATTAAACGGCGAAATGCTGATCAGGCGGATTGAAGTGACTGAAGGCAGAAGAAAGCTGTTGGTACCTGAGACCAAAAAGCTAAGTGCTATTGAGATCACCGACGGAGCCAGTTTCAACGTATGGGGCGTAGTGACTTATGTAATTCACAGCTTGTAATCATTTATGAAAGCCATTGTCGATTGTAACAGTTTTTACTGCTCGTGTGAGCGGGTGTTCCGACCCGAATTGTCAAATAAGCCGGTTGTTGTCTTGAGCAACAATGATGGGTGCATTATTTCGCGAAGTGACGAAGCAAAGGCGCTAGGGGTAGACATGACAGGTCCGTATTTCATGGCTAAGGCATTAATTGAAAAACACAAAGTGGAAGTCTTTTCCTCCAACTATAATTTGTATGGTGACCTAAGCTGGAGGGTGATGTCAATTTTGGAGGAAACTGTTGGTAAAGAAAACGTGGAAGTGTATTCCGTAGATGAAGCTTTTCTAAACCTTGAGAATTTTTCAAACCAGCAATTGCAATCATTAGGTGGTTATCTGCGCGACACTATAGAACTCTGGACTGGAATAAAGGTGTCGATCGGAATTGCGCCTACCAAAACCTTGTCTAAGCTCGCGAACAAAATCGCAAAAGATCAAAAGCAACTCTCAAAGGGAGTAATGCTCTTATATTCGGAAGAGATGATTTCAAATGTGCTGAAAACGACACAGGTAGAGACAATTTGGGGAATTGGCGGGCAGTACAAACATAAGCTGAAAGAACTTGGAATAGACACCGCATGGCACTTGCGCAACCTGCCCGAGAACACTGCAAGGAGACACTTGGGTGGCGTGGTGGGAGTAAGGCTGGTAAAAGAATTGCGCGGTGAGCCTTGTATAGAAATGAATCAGGAACTGGACAGGAAAAAGATGATTGCTACAACCCGGATGTTCGGAAGCGTTGTAACAAACGTGTGTGATTTAAAGGAAGCTGTTGCATCATACACAGCGAGAGCTGGTGAAAAGTTACGCCGGCAGCAAAGTGCAGCTTCTGTCATTAGCACCTTCCTGGTTGCACAGGAAAAGGTAGACGGGCCACACTTCAAGCATGGACCTACTGTTAGCACGTACACGACACTGGCGATTCCCACATCTTTGACAAACGAGTTGATTAAGCCAGCAGTTGCTATGGTGGACAAGCTTTTTTGCGAGGGCAAGAAGTACAAAAAAGCTGGAGTTATTCTGAGCGGACTTGTGCCAGATGACAGCGCCCAAGGAAACCTTTTTCAAGAGCGGAAAAGTGTAGGCTGCTACCTCATGGAAATGATGGACAATATCAACTTTAGTATGCGTGGTGATGTAGTGAAATTTGCCGCCACAGGTACTACACGAGATTGGAAGATGCGTCGGCAATTTCATTCACCGAGATATACTACCCGCTGGGATGAACTTTGCCCCGTGTACTAACATCTTTCTTTTCACTAAACTCGCACGTATATTTTCTTTTTGTCCATCCAATTAGCAATGAGCCACAACAGCGTTACAAAACACAAAGCATATAAAAGTGAACCATTCTCTGGCGGGCCCGGAACGTGGGCGCAAACATGTTTATAAAACCAGGTCAAGGGTGAAACGTAGGAAAGCGCTCCGTTTTTGTCAACGCCGTCAGGAATCCTGATTAAGGCGGCAGATTTGGGAACGAGTGCGCTAAGAGCAAAAATGAATAAAGGGTTCTTGCCAAAAGCATTGAAAAAGCGACCCAGCCACCCGTGCAACTTTCTAAGTTCAATGAAGTAAATGAAAACGGAAAGCACCATTATTGCGAGGCCTGTAGTGTAGGCCACATAAGAACTTGTCCATATTTTTTTGTTTATGGGAAAAGAGTAACTCCATGCATAGCCGGTGAAAAGAAATGCCACTGCGGCTATGAACAAAATTGTAAGAGTTTGAAATAGAGCATCCGTTTTTAGAGTGGTGTTTTCAGTACCCTCCTTACGGCTGCCACGAATATAATCTCCTACCAAAAAGCCAAAGATTACTTGTGCAATGGCGGGTATGGTGCTCATAAGACCCTCGGGATCGAAAGCAACACCTTCCCCACGGTACATGTGCGGTTCTCCTAAAACATATTTGTCTACTGCGGTACCAAACCAGCCTTGCAAGCTATATGGATCTTCAGGATTGCCGATAAGGCATAAGGCCCAATACAGCAGCAAAAACAAAGCACCAACCAAAAAAGCACCTCTTGCTTTTGCGTAGTAAATAATAATAGAGGCGAAGAAATAGCAAAGGGCAATGCGCTGCAGTACGCCGAATATGCGGACTCCAGCAACAGTGCCATCCTCCTTTTGCCAGGTCCAGGTTCGCAGGATCAGCTCACTTCCCTGCCACTGAAAAAAAGGATACCAGTTGAGGAAAAGTCCTATAAAGAATATTAGCAGAGTACGCTTCATCACTTTTTTCCAAAACACCGAACTACCCTCTTGTTGCAGCTTGGGCATCACAAAAGCCATAGCATTACCGACGGCGAATAAGAAAAATGGAAACACCAGGTCTGTAGGCGTTACGCCATGCCATGGAGCATGTTTTAGTGGCGAGAAAGCAAAGGACCAGGTGCCGGGATTATTCACCAGAATCATCAAAGCAACAGTAGCACCCCGAAAAACATCAAGTGAGAAATAGCGTTGGTTCACAAGCAGTGGTTTGCATAAAAATAAGCAGGCTTGTTAAAATAAGCAGGGAGGCAGTTGAC
>DASQNW010000358.1:0-2171 GCA_035644775.1 Chitinophagaceae bacterium
CAGGATGCAACCAGCTTCGGCATGGGCCGTGGATCCGCGGTAGAACCTGCTGCTACCCGCACGAGGCAAGTGCGGCATTTACCACCACTACCTTTTAGCCTTGTGTAATAGCACATTGCAGGTGGCACGATGTCACCACCAATCTTCCGTGCAGCCGCCAAAATTGTAGTTCCAGGCTCCACTTCAACAGTGATGTTGTCTATAGTTACTTTAAAGAGTTTCTTTTCTTCAGACATCAATTACAAATGAAGATAAATGCTTGACTGATTTCCTGTTTTTCAATATTCTGCATCTGCAGGTTCTATTTAGTTTTCGATCAGCTAACTCCAACTTCCAAAGGATCAGCGTAATGCGCTAATCCAAAGTTTCGCTTCTGAGCCGCATTAGGATTGGTTACGTGCCACTCAAACTCGTCTCTGAAATGCCGGATAGCAGCAGCAACGGGCCAGGCAGCAGCATCGCCCAAGGGGCAAATGGTGTTCCCTTCAATTTTGCGCTGAATATCCCAAAGCAGGTCTATATCGCTCATCTTGCCCTTGCCATATTCAATATTATGAAGGATCTTTTCCATCCACCCTGTACCCTCGCGGCAGGGAGAACATTGCCCACAGCTTTCATGACGATAAAAACGAGCTAATGTCAAAGTATGCCTCACTACACACTGGTCTTCGTCGAGCACAATAAACCCACCGGATCCCATCATGGAGCCTGTTTGAAAACCTCCATCTGCCAGGCTCTCATAGGTCATCATCCGGGTTTCTCCTTTTGCAGTTTTCAACAGCAAATTCGCTGGCAAAATCGGGACAGAAGAACCTCCTGGAATGCAGGCTTTTAACCGTTTACCATTAGGTATGCCACCGCAATATTCATCACTGTAGATAAACTCTTCCACCGAAATGGTCATGTCTATTTCGTAAACTCCTGGCTTGTTGATATTACCGCAGGTAGAAATCAATTTGGTACCTGTAGATTTTCCAATGCCTATTTTTGCGTATTCCTCGCCACCCATGTTCATGATGGGAACAACAGCAGCAAGCGTCTCCACATTGTTAACTACAGTAGGAGAATCCCACAAACCTTTAATAGCTGGAAACGGAGGTTTGATGCGAGGGTTTCCCCGCTTGCCTTCAAGGCTTTCGAGGAGCGCTGTTTCCTCACCGCATATGTATGCACCGGCTCCACGTTGTACGTAGATCTGGCAATCAAAACCACTCCCTAAAATATCTCGTCCAAGAAAGCCCGCGTTGTTTGCTTCTGCTATAGCATGTTCAAGTATGTCTACGATCCATGCATACTCACCCCGGATATAGATGTACGTTCTATTTGAACCGAGAGCAAAAGAGGAAATGATCAATCCTTCAATCAATAAATGAGGAAGGTACTCCATGAGGTACCGATCTTTGAAAGTACCGGGCTCCGACTCGTCTGCATTACACACCAGGTAGCGGGGCACACCTTCTGGCTTGGCCAAAAAACTCCACTTCATTCCAGTAGGAAAACCTGCTCCTCCGCGGCCACGGAGTCCACTTTTCTTCACCTCTTCCAGAATGTCAGCAGGTGACATTTTCATCGACTTTTCAACAGCGGCATAGCCGCCATTTTTTCGATAGGTATCATAGAACCGGATACCTTCTATACCATCTTTATCTAACAACAGTTTTTTACTCATGTTTATAACCTCGGCTCAAATTCAAATAGCCTGCTTCATTCAATTCTTTATCTCTTGTACATCTTTTCGACACTAACTCTTCGGAGCAATTTTCACGGCTTGCCTGCCCCAGATGCGCCACTTGCCAGCTTCTTTTTTCCACACCTGCAAAATAGCGAGGTTGAGCGGCGACTCTGCTCCTTTAGCGTCAACACTTACGCCACGCAAATTATGACGCACTAATGCAAAATCATCCGATACATCGATGCTGACTTTCTCTATTTCAATCATCTTATAAATAACAGGAGTGGTGACAGCGTTATGCAACATCTCAGCTTTGTTCTCAACAACACCGCTTGAGTGCCCGTAGCTGACGCGACTGCTCACCAGGTCTTTGATTACAATGCTGTCTCTTGTCTCAAACACTGCTTTTGTAAGATCCTGCACCCGCCTCCAAACGCGGTCTTCTTTCGATTGTGCCTGAGCAGAGAAAGTCACCAAAACCAATAAAGCAAAAGAAAAT
>DASQNW010000359.1:0-3574 GCA_035644775.1 Chitinophagaceae bacterium
ACATGGACCGACATATTAGCCAGTTGAGAAAAGTGAAAGCTCATTCTCTATATCCCCGCTAACCATCTATGAATTTATTGCAGGCATGTTCTATTATTTTTCATTTGACAAAAGAGACTTGTCAGAAAACTACAGGCGTGCGGGAACATACATCTTTGATATTCCGGCGGCAGTGCTAACTTAAACGATTTACCTACATTAAATGCGAGATATTTCTGCACGTGAATAGCCTTCAAATCCACGCTATGGGAAAGCTTTGTTCTTAAGGCGAAATCTTGGAGCTTTGACTATTTAAATTATATGCATAAAACAGAACCACTCATTGCCTGGCCAGGCCAGGGACATAAAATAGCAACTAATGGGATAGAAATAATTCTCAAAGCCCAGGCAAGGCAAACGAATGGGCGTTGGTCAATGATTGAATACCTGCTGCCTGCCCTCCTGCCTGGACCCCCACCGCATTATCATAAAAAAACACAAGAAATGTTTTATGTACTTGATGGAATGCTTCAATTTGTTATGGATGAAAAAGTGATTGATGCCCCGGCCGGCACCTTAGTAGTCGTTCCTGAAGGAATAGTACACACGTTTAAAAACATCTCTAATGATTATGCTAGGTTCCAGGTTTGGTTTAGCCCCGGAGGCATGGAACAATATTTCATTGGTGTTCAGGAATTAATAGAAAATGAAGCAGTTTGGCCTCCCTCTGATATGGGCAAGTTGGTTTCCTTAATGGCTCAACATGATACCTATTTACCCGGACAATAATAGTTTGATTCTTTAAGTTGAAACAGCACCTGGTTGGTACGTACACCTGCAACTAACAAGCTGTTTTAATACGGCGAGAACTTAGTCTTCAGTGTGTTTGAACCTTTGCCTCTGAATTCTATAGTGCACTTTGTTTATGATAAAACCTGTTTAAAATGGACACTCTCGTTTCTCTACCAACCGAACAACGCTTTCAGAACCTGGATATGGAAAAAGAAGCATTCAGAAAATTAGGCTACGAAGTGATTGATGCTATTGCAGATTATTATGACAGCATAGAAGAAAGACGAATCATTCCCGAAAACAATTCAAAAGAAATTGAACAGGTATTTGAAGAGACATTGCCACAAACTGCCCAGGACGCCGCCTCTATCTTTCAGGAATGGAAACAAAGAGTCGTGCCGAACGCTACACATTTGGGATCGCCAAGGTATTTTGGTTTTGTAAATGGTTCAGGCAACATGATATCGGTGCTGGCTAATGCACTCGCCACTTCTGTAAATATGAACGTTGGGGGATGGAAAGCAGGACCCGCAGCTACTGAAATCGAAAGACGCGTGATTGCATGGATTGCAGAACTCATAAACTACCCTACTCAATGTGGCGGATTGTTCGTAGGTGGTGGAACCATGGCCAACTTCACTGCATTGCTGGCGGCATTGCGAAATACTGCTCAATATAACATGGCAGAAGAAGGGTTGCAATGGGGTAACAGGCAAGGGATGTACACTCTATATATGTCCGATCACGAAGGTCATATATCCATAGTGAAAGCAGTTGACATGCTCAACCTGGGAAGAAACTGTATTAGAAGAGTACCCAGTAATGATGATCTCACAATGAATGCAGCCGCACTAAAGGAAATGATAGAGAAAGATACTAAGGCGGGTTGCATTCCTTTTTGCGTAGTGGCTCAAGTGGGGTCTATAAATGTAGGTGTGGTTGATCCGCTGGCAGATATTGCCGGTATTTGTTCGGATAAAGGTATCTGGTTTCATGCCGATGGTGCATGTGGTGCCGTGGGTGCAATGTTGCCCGAGAAAAAAGATTTATATGCCGGATTGGAATTAGCAGATTCGGTAACACTTGATCCGCACAAATGGCTCTACATACCATATGAGTGTGGTTGCATTCTTGTAAAAGATGCAGAAAAATTAAGAAGAACTTTTTCCATAAATGCACCCTACCTGCAAGGCAGTTTACCTACTGATTACAAAGGCCTTGATTTTTTTGAATATGGTCCTCAAATGTCTAGAGGCTTCAATGCGCTGAAGGTGTGGATGTCCATCAAATATCATGGTAAAGAAGGTTATCAAAAATTACTCAGGCAAAATATAATGTGTGCGCAGCACCTGCACAAGCTGGTTTGCGCTTCGACAGATTTTCTTCCCATGCATGAGCCGGAACTTTTCATTTATTCATTCCGTTTCTTTCCGGGGGCGCTAAGGCAATCTTCTGAACAGGCGCGTTTAAACACCTACCTCGATAATTTGAATCAAAAAATCACCGATGAAATAATGGCTACAGGTTTTGCCTTCATCATGACATCAAAAGTAAAAGGCCATGTGGTGATTCGTCTTTCCATATGTTCTCACCGCACAACTTTGGAAGACATTGAACAGGTGTTTGAAAGATTACAGTACATCGGGAGCAATCTGTATCGGCAGGGTGATGACATTTAGCTGCCCACCTTGATAAAGAATTGATCTACAAATGTGTTTGGCTACCGAAGTGATAACCTTTAGCTGAATTTTTTTGGTGTCACCTGGTTTTCGCCTCGTGGAGTCTCTCCACCTTTCTGGCTTGATATCGTAGGGATAAAATGAAATGTCATCACTAGAAAGACAATTTCCCCACATATTGACAGCCCACAGATGCTTGCGTGATTCAGTCCCACAAAACAGAGAGGACTGAAAGAGCAACAGTTTGGATTTATTTCCAGTGCAAGTTCTCTTTAAAATTCTCACGATGTTCAGCATTCGAAACGTATGGCTACTTCCCTGCCAAAGGCGAACAAATAGTAAGAAACGCTTCAAGAGCAGAAGCAACAGTCTGACGTTAAAGCAGTGATGAAGAGCAGCTCAACTTCAGGATTGTAATTAGCTTTGGTAGAAAAATCAGGCGCTTGTCTTTTGTGTACGCAGAGGCAAAGCAGAGAGCCTTGAGCTTTAAGAGATGAACAATTTTAAAGAACTAGATACTGGAAGATTACTTGTAAGGCAGTTCGATAAAACTGACCAGGAAGCCTTTATTCGATTTATGACAGAGCCTTTGATTACAAGTAACCTCGCTTTTGATAATAGTTTGAAGTCTGAAGAAGGTGCTGTAGCTATATTAAACCAGACGGTAGAATCTTACAACTCTGAACGTCCTTTGTTAGCCTTCGTTGTTACAGAAAAAATATCCGGAGCATTTATGGGTGCTTGCGGGATTAACTTTTTGGAGCCTAATAAGGCGGAGGTATTTTATGCTTTTTTTCCTGAGTATTGGGGGAATGGTTTCGCAACAGAAGTTCTATCAAAATTGAAAGATCACTTAGTAAAAGATCATGTCGTCAAAGAAATTCATGCTTTCATTACCCAACATAACATAGCATCAATGAAAGTGGCAGAGAAATGTGGATTTAGGAAACGTGGCTTAGTGACTAAAGAGGGCTTCTCCAGTGAAGTATTTGATTATGTATTGACAATGTAAGTGCCGTTTGGTGCTTTTGCTGTGGTACATTTCGGTGGACGAGACTCAGCGAGAGGTACAAATCTTCCGCTGATGAGTGAATTGAATGCGCTGATCATGGCAGACCTCCCCC
>DASQNW010000360.1:0-4182 GCA_035644775.1 Chitinophagaceae bacterium
GATCACTGACCGTATCAGTAAAACGCCGGGTGGAGGCAAGGCTTTGCTGTTCGAGAACACCGGGTATCCGTTTCCGGTTCTGATGAATGCCTACGGTAGCGAACGCCGAATGTGCCTTGCACTTAATGTTGCCGCTCTCGACGATGTAGCCAAAGAAATCGAAAAGCTTTTTCATCTTCTTTCTTCTCCAAAAGAAAATATTATTGACAAGCTGAAGTTGCTGCCCCAGCTCGGAACCTTTGCAAGCTGGATGCCTAAAGTAAGGTCGGGCAGGGGCGAGTGCCAGCAAGTGATCAACACAGACAATCCTGATATTACCCAGCTGCCGGTGATTACCTGCTGGCCGAAGGACGGTGGTCCTTTTGTAACGCTGCCAATTATCCATACCAAAGATCCGAATACAAAATCGCGAAACGTAGGCATGTACCGAATGCAGGTATTCGGTCCCACCTTGACAGGTATGCACTGGCACAAACACAAGGTGTCGGCGAAGCATTTTACAGAATATAAAAAGCTGGGCAAAAGAATGCCTGTGGCGGTAGCGTTGGGTGGCGACCCTGTGTATGCTTATTCTGCTACTGCACCACTGCCGGAAAACGTAGATGAGTACATGCTCGCCGGTTTTCTGAGAAAGAAAAAAGTGGAACTGGTACGGTGTATCACCCAACCCGAAATTGAAGTGCCAGCAGATGCAGATTTTGTAATTGAAGGATATGTTGATCCGGATGATGAACTAATCTGGGAAGGTCCCTTTGGCGATCATACAGGTTATTACTCGCTGCCAGACTGGTATCCACGATTTCACATCACATGTATCACACATAAAAAAGACGCTGTTTATCCGGCTACCATTGTAGGCATTCCCCCGCAGGAAGATGCATGGCTGGGCAAGGCAACAGAACGAATTTTTCTCGCACCCATGAAGATGACTATGGTGCCGGAGATTATTGATATGGATATGCCCGTGGAAGGCGTATTTCACAACCTTGTAATTGCACAGATAAAGAAAGAATATGCAGGACAGGGTCAGAAAGTGATGAACGCCATGTGGGGTGCAGGGCAGATGATGTTTAATAAGATCCTGGTAATTGCAGATGAAGGAGTAAAGATCCAAAACTACCTGCAGCTGGCGCAATATGTCTTCGCTAATATGGACCCAGCTACTGATATTTATTTTACTCAGGGCCCGATGGATGTGCTCGACCACAGTTGCAGCAAACTTGGTTTTGGCGGCAAGATGTGTTTGGATGGCACAAAGAAATTTGAGGAAGAACAAGCGGGAGATGATTTTGGGGTGCAACCGATTACGACTGGTATCGAAGCTGCATTGAACACTTTCCATGAAATCAAACACAGCAACACTTCACTGCTCGGGATTAATATTCCAGTGCTCATTTTGTCGGTTGAAAAGAACAGGAGTGGGCATATCAGAGAATTGCATGAACGCCTCTGTGCTTTGAATGTAATGGAAGGCATTAAGTTGATCTTGTATGTAGAGCACAGTGTGGCAGCAAACGATTTGGCAACAGCTTTGTGGCGCTTTTGCAATAACCTCGATCCAAAGCGTGATCATATTCTTGTGCAGCGACGGTTACCTAACGGCAGTTCATTTAGTTGCATGGGGCTAGACGGCACACGTAAGACAAAAGAGTTGGATAACTTCCATCGCGACTGGCCCAATGTAATTGTAGCTGATGAAGCTACCATTCAGACTGTGAATGAGAAATGGAGCAGGCTCGGATTGGGCGAATTTCTGCCTTCACCATCTTTAAAATACAGGGGCCATTTGTATGGTGAAGAAGCTGCAGTGAGCTAGTTGATGCTTTTAATAATAAGTTAATGAGGATATCCTGCGCATCAAAGAAAAACTTCTCCAAAGCCGTCAATAGGACATAGTCTTTCCTCTGTCATCCTGAGCGGAGCGAATAATTTTTGCTACAGATCTTAAGCGGCAGAATACACAAGGCTAAATGCTTCTTTCCTCAGCATGACAGGTGAGAAACACAAACTAATTGCTCTTGTCATCCTGAGCGGAGCGCAAGATCCTGCTAAAACAATTTAGGTGTATTTATAAAGCAATCTTTAATTACGGACAGGCAATGGAGAACTACTTGATGTTGTGTGAACAGAATCCTATTGTCGAAGCATTCTTCTCCTCTTTCGTGTAGGTCCACATGTGTTTGAAGTCATCAATATTTCCACATCTCTTCACCAATACAATCAATAGTGTTTAAGGAAACACAAGAAAGCTACAAACAAGCCCCACCCTCAGAGACTCTGCGGAAGCTGCAAGGGCAGTGCCTTTTGCGAAAACGGATCTAACAGTTTATGTTGAAAACTGGTGTTATTTACCCTATATTTGATGCCTTCCCCACACCTACAGACTCCAAGTTTATTCCACTTTTAAAAGCTCAATCTACCTTTTGTATAACCTTAAAAAACACCATTATGATTAAAACAAGTTCCATCCTGGCTGGTTTGTTTATGGTTTTCCTATTTGGATGTAAGAAAGAATTAAAAGAAACCATTACCGGTGCCCAGCTTCCAAATGAAACTCCATCTTCTCAAAGTTTCAGAACAGATTCGGCAAGCCACGTTCCGAACGAGCTATTAGTTCGGTTTAAGAAAGGAACAGTGCCAGCAGGCCGAGTGAAAGCCTTGGAAAGAATAGCTGGTAAACTAAAAGAGCATGTGCTGACTAATTCAATGCGGCATATCGGAGACAATGAAGGCTTTCATGTTATAAGTACTCCTTTAAATGCTTTAGAAGCAATAAATAAAATAAGAGGTGCGGAGATTGAAAATGTCGAACTTAATTTCATCTATGATCATTACGCCACCTCCAATGATCCTTATTTCACTAATGGTTCTTTATGGGGTATGTACGGAGATAAAAGTCCTTTGAAAACCAACAGCTTTGGCAGCCAGGCTGCAGAAGCCTGGGATGCTGGCCACACTGGCAGTAATACGGTGTACATAGGAGTTATAGATGAGGGTGCGATGCATACGCACAGAGACCTGGCCGCCAACTTTGACACACGTTACGGCTGGGATTTTGCAAATAACGATGGCTCCACTTACGATGGCGCTAGCGATGATCATGGTACTCACGTGGCGGGCACAATCGGAGCAAAAGGCGGCAACGGTGAAGGGGTTGCAGGGGTGTGCTGGGACGTAAAAATGATTACTGCCAAATTCCTTGGTCCAAGAGGTGGAACAACTGCCAACGCCATTAAGGCAGTAGATTATTTCACAAACCTCAAGAAAAATGAAGGTGTAAACATTGTAGCAACAAATAATTCCTGGGGTGGTGGAGGCTATAGCAAGGAATTAGAAAATGCAATTACAAGAGCAGGAGAGGCAGGAATTTTATTTATCTGTGCGGCCGGAAATGACGGTAGGAACATAGATAAGACAGGCTCACATAGCTTTCCTGCCTGTTATTACAATTGGAATTTGATTGCTGTAGCTGCTATTACCAGCAGTGGGTCCTTAGCAAGCTATTCCAATTATGGTGAGGTGGGTCGTAGTGACTGGCCTGAAGGTGATCCTAGACGTGGAACTGGCACCCATTCTTTTTTAGATATTGGAGCGCCCGGTTCAGGCATTTATTCTACTATTCCCAGCAAAAACGGTGCAGGTTCCTCGTATGCCTCTTATAACGGAACATCAATGGCAACACCTCACGTAACAGGTGCAGCAGCACTGTATGCTGCAACTAATTCTACTGAATTGAGCAAACTATCAAACGATGTAGAAAAAGCTCGAAAGATTAAAAATGCAATCCTTAGCGGAGCGGCGAGCACCACTTCACTCACTAATAAATGCATCACCAGCGGTCGTTTGGATGCTAATGTGACTCTTACCAAATAATTCAATGTCATCCTGAGCGCAACGAAGGCGAGATGCTTCGTGCCTCAGCATGACAGGTGAGATACACAAACTATTTGCTCTTGTCACTCCTGAGCGAAGCGAACAATCTTGCTAAAGATCTGCAGCTTGTTAATAGATGCGAGGCGAGATGCTTCGTGCCTCAGCATGACAGTAGAACACTCAACCTTTCCTCAGTCATCCTGAGCGGAGCGAATAATTTTTGCTACAGATCTTAAGCGGCAGAATACACAATGTCAGATGCTTCGTTGCTCAGTATGATAGATGCGATCAATCTTCCTCGGTTGTCAT
>DASQNW010000361.1:0-3443 GCA_035644775.1 Chitinophagaceae bacterium
TGGTTTTTTTGTGCTTGAACCCAGAGTTCTTGATTATATCGAAGATGATAAAACCACCTGGGAGCAAGAACCCCTCGAAAATCTGGCTAAAGACGGCCAACTCGCTGCCTATCAGCACACAGGCTTTTGGCAGCCTATGGACACTCTTCGGGATAAAACTTACCTCGAACAGCTCTGGCAAGATGGAAAAGCACCTTGGCACCGATGGAGCTGAATCATCTCAAATCCAATTTAACCACTAGATAACCCTAAGGTGCATATTCAAAGATCTTTAGGATGCTGCATTAGCAATTTCAATGCGATAATAATCATGTGATGAACCAGAAAGATTTAGAGGAATGTTATCGAGGCAAAAAAGTGTTTATCACCGGACATACAGGCTTCAAAGGATCATGGCTTGTGCAATGGGTTAAGCTTTTAGGTGCACATATTAAAGGGTACGCCTTAGCTCCTGAAAACGATGATGATCTATATAACCTTATTAACGGTGAAAAACTTTGCGATTCAGTTATAGCAGATTTAAGGGACAAGGTAAGGCTACAAGAAGCAATACTTTCTTTTGAACCAGACTATATTTTTCATTTGGCTGCACAACCGCTGGTTCGGCTTTCATTTGAAATACCATTAGAGACGTTCGATGTAAATGTGATTGGAACTGCTCATGTGCTAGAAGCGATAAGACTGCTGAAGAAGCCTTGTGCTGTAGTATTGATTACAACTGATAAAGTATATGAAAATAAAGAGTGGGTTCATCCGTATCGGGAGACTGATGCACTGGGTGGTTATGATCCCTATAGCGCCAGTAAGGCTTGCGCTGAATTACTAATAAATTCCTACGTGCAATCCTTTTTCAATGCGGAAAGATTCAACACCCACTCTAAAGCAATTGCAGTAGCGCGGGCCGGTAACGTAATAGGCGGCGGTGATTGGGCAAAAGATCGGATTGTACCGGACATAATACGAGCGCTTAGTAGTAATCAACCCGTAATAGTTCGCAACCCAACATCTGTAAGGCCCTGGCAACATGTTTTGGAGCCCTTGGGAGGGTACCTGCTTTTAGGGGGCCGTTTATTTGAAGATCCAGAGTCTTTCTCTGGCGCCTGGAACTTTGGTCCTTTTGTCGAAGACAATATTGCGGTAGAAACGTTAGTAAGGAATGCTCTGCAACTTTGGGGAAATGGAACATATAAAAATGAGTCAGCGCCAGATCAGCCACACGAAGCTCATTTTCTAAGACTGGACATAAGCAAAGCACTAAACTACCTCCAGTGGAAGCCAAAGCTAAATTCATCTGAAGCAATTGAGCTCACCATTGCATGGTATCGCCAATATAAAAAGGATAGAAGACTGGTAAAGGAATTCACCATAAATCAAATTAACTCGTACATGGCAGATAAGCCGCTCAAATAGTTTGTTCAACTTAAAGTACAAGAATGTTGATTGAAGAAACGCCTATAGAAGGAGCATATGTAATTACGATTGAAAAAAAGGAAGATGAAAGAGGATTCTTCGCAAGAGCATTTTGCCGGAACGAATTTGAAGCAGCAGGCTTAGCGACAGATCTTGTACAGGCAAATGTTAGCTTCAACTATAAAAAGGGGACATTGCGTGGAATGCATATGCAATTGCCTCCCCGTGGCGAAACAAAATTAGTCCGCTGTACAAGGGGTGCCATTTATGATGTTGTGGCTGATGTTCGTGAGGGTTCCGGTACCTTTAAAAGATGGTTTGGACTCGAATTGACATCTCAAAACCATCGCATGCTGTATGTTCCTGAAGGCTGTGCACATGGCTATATAACGCTGGAGGATGAAACGGAGGTGATGTACCAGGTGTCACAATTCTACACAGCCTCGGCTGAAAGAGGTTACCGGTGGGATGATCCCGCTTTCAATATCAAATGGCCAATCCCGCCTGAAATTATTTCAGCAAAAGATAAATCACATCCCTTTCTGAGTAAAGCCCTTTGATACCAAATAACAAACAATCATTTAGATGATACTAGTAGATACTGCTTTAGCAAGAGCAGAAGAGGAAAAGAGACCTGTAAAGGTGGCAATTGTTGGTGCCGGATTTATGGCTAAAGGAGTTGTAAGGCAAATATGCAGGTACACACCGGGTATGAGAGTACTGGCCGTCTGTAACCGTACACTTGAACACGCCAGGAGGGCCTATATTGATGCGGGCGTAGAAGAAGTGCAAAGAGTAGATTCGCTTATTGAGTTGAACAACAACATACATAAGCAACGCTACAGCATTACAGATGATGCGTCTTTGATTTGCGAGGCAGACGGAATTGACGCGATTTTAGAAGCAACAGGCTCTATTGAATTTGCGGTTACGATAGCTTTGGCAGCCATCAAGAACAAAAAGCACATCATTATGATGAATGCTGAAGTTGATGGCACAGTGGGACCTATGCTAAAGCGTTATGCTGATGACGCAGGCGTGATTTATACCAATGTAGATGGAGATCAACCAGGCGTAATCCTAAATCTTTTTAGATATGTGAAGACGATTGGATTGAGACCGGTTTTGTGCGGCAATATCAAGGGCCTTCACGATCCTTATAGGACACCTGCAACTCAAGAAGGTTTTGCTAAACGTTGGGGGCAAAGTCCGCCTATGGTAACTTCTTTTGCTGATGGAAGTAAGATTTCATTCGAGCAAGCTATAGTAGCTAACGCCACCGGAATGCGGGTACTTAGGAGAGGCATGCTCGGTCCTGTGTTACCCCAGGGCTCTTTAATTAAAGCTGTACTCGATGTTTTTCCACTTAACGAGTTATTAAATGGAAACGGAATTGTAGACTACGTAGTGGGGGTGGCAGAACCTGCGGGCGGCGTGTTTGTATTGGGCACTTTGGAAGATCCAAAACAGCAGCATTATCTTAATTATTATAAAATGGGCGAAGGGCCATTATATTGTTTCTATACACCTTACCACTTGTGTCACTTTGAAGTACCATTAACAATTGCAAGAGCAGTATTATTTAATGATGCAGCAATAACTCCTAAAGGACGGCCATATGTAGAAGTAGTTGCGACTGCCAAGAGAGATCTAAAAGCAGGTGAAACACTTGACGGGATTGGTCATTTTATGACCTATGGTTTGTGCGAGAATGCCGATACCTGTTTCCAGGAAAACTTTCTGCCCATAGGCGTTGCAGAAAATTGTGTATTGAAACGCGAGATCACAAAAGATCAGGTGCTGACTTATAATGATGTTATTTTGCCTGAAGGGCGTCTTGTGGATCAACTAAGGAAGGAACAGGGCACTTATTTTATGGAAGAAATAGCATTTCAAGACGTTAAGCACTGACCTAAATATAAATCAATGGTTAAAAAGCCTACAGTGTCAATTCTGATCCCCACATATAATGCGGGGGCTTTTTTGGATGAAACCATAAAAAGTGTTCTAGAGCAGTCATTTGAAGACTACGA
>DASQNW010000362.1:0-1895 GCA_035644775.1 Chitinophagaceae bacterium
GTGATGGACCGACCCGTAACAGGAAAGGAGCCGTCTGTATGAATCACCCGTTCCTGTATCTCTGCATAACGTTTGGTAATCTTGTCAAGATTTGGTATAAACCATTCATACGCCTTACCATTGGTATTCAAAACTTCGATGATGGTGCCAAGGTAGGGTTGTATCACATAGCTGTTATAATAGTCGTAGGCAAACTGCATACCGTCGGAAAACAACCCATCCCCTACATACCAATGTTGTGCAAATTCGCGTATCCCATATTCGATCCTCACCTTATCATACTCATAACCGTATTTGCAGAAGAACGCTTCGATCATTCCGGTAAATAAGATCCAGTTGGAATAAACCGGAACGGTATTACGGGTTGCTTTAAGAACCGTCACTACTTGGCTTTTTGTGCTGTCGGTCAAATGTGCCCATAACCATGGTGCTCTTATCAAACCCAATGCAAAAAAAGAAGCGTCCACTAACGGCTGTCCACCACTCCAGGTTAGAAAATCTTTAGAGTTGGGATTAACGGAGTTGGCAATTGCGTTTAATGTCCATTGGCGGTATTGATTGCGTAAAGCGACTTCTGTTTTAGAGCCTCCCTCTAAATTCAACCAGGGTGCAATGCCACAGAGGGTTCTTCCAAACGCTTCTAAGTAGGATGCCTTTAACCGATTTGCCTTGTTATCTACATTCATAGACAACACTACGGGCATCTTTTCCTTTAACTTATTATTGGCCAGGCTCGATAGAACGGGGCGGGCTATTCTATCCATTACACTCAACCATGCGTTCCGGTCATCTGTGTTTTTGGGTTGAGCATGCAAGCTTAAAACAATAATACAGTGAGCAATAACCAGTAACCATTTAATTCTTTCCATGCACACAATGTTTCAAGTTTAAAATGTGTTTCCTTAATCATACGGCGCAGCTACGTTGATCCTTAATGCCGGAAGGTCTATTATTATCCCATTCAGTTTTTCTTGCGAACCTTTACAATTCCTATGTCGAAAGGGTAAGGAAATTTGGTACCACCTATGTCACCACTGTTCATGCCGTGAATGGTAGGATTCAGCAACATATAATCTGGCTATTTAAAAGTGTTACTGCATGAGCAATCCCTATTTACAAGTTCAGCAGTTCCACTTTATTTAAAAGTACAGCAATCATATATTTCCTATGTAAAAAATAACAGTAGTTGTTCAGGATCTTTTGCATCGGGTCTACTTATATGCGATCATTCTTGTTTTTGTCTTCCTTGTGCTTGAGTGGGAATAGAGCCTTCTTTGGTGCAGGCCATTAGCATTATGGCGCATGCACCATTGGAATCAGAAATAGAATAAATTAGAATACAGAAGCAAAATTTAATGACCCATACTATTGGTTTATGCAATATGGGCTTTTGAAAAAGTTCTAACGTGTTACACTTAGTAAGCAGCCGAATACAGGCCCTGCAGCAGTTTTAAAATTTCCATACTGCGTAAGCCTTTTCCCGTCAGGGGCAATGCAATTGAACAGCTATGATTATTTATGATCGTAACATCAAAAGCAGGTTACTTCTTATTTGGTCTGAATTTTCAACTGAACTGCTCGTTTTTGGTTACTATTTAAAAGGTTGATTCAGGCAGAATCATTCAGATTATTTAGTATCCTACTGTATCGTTGCGTATCATAGCGTATCAACTTTTACGGTTCGTAATCATGAAGTCCCGCAATAAAAAAATAGTAAAAAAATCAGCAACAAGAAAAGAGCTATAAAAGCAGCTAAAAGCATAATAAGAGCACAATGGCAGATTCTAACTTACTGAATGAGACAGTAAATGCAGCGAAATCACTACTAAAAGCAGCGAAAAGAAAGCACACCTACTTTCCGATACAGGAGGTGAAGAAGCCTGTATTGATGTGGG
>DASQNW010000363.1:0-8174 GCA_035644775.1 Chitinophagaceae bacterium
GGTGCTGACGTCATCGTGCAGGTTACTGGCAATTTCTGAACGCACTCTTTGCAATGCTGCCTGCCTCTTGGCTCGTTCTCTATCCACCAGGTAAAAGGCTACTACAGCAACTAAGGCAAGAGAGCCATAAAACCACCATGCTTTCCAGAAGGGTGGGTACACTGTAATGGCGAGGCTCGCTATTTTTTCGCTAAAGCTGCCGTCGGCATTTTTAGTTCTTGCATTGAATGTATATTTTCCAGGTGGCAGGTAACTGTAAATAGCCTGGTGCCTGTCGTCACTTTTTATCCAATCGTCATCTAATCCCTCCAGCTGGTAATAATAACTGAGCTTATTTAATTTATTATAATTGAGTGCATTGAATTCTACAACGAGGCTGTTTTGATTGTAAGAAAGATTCACCTTCGGAAGCTTCATAAGAGAATCCACTGGAAGAGAAATATTGGACAGTTTAAAGTCAGTGATGTGTACGTCAAAAGGACTTCCTCCAAATTTCAACCTCGATGGATCAAAAACCAGGAAGTTTTGTTCCGATGCAAATATCAGTCGCCCATCAGAAAGCTTAAAGGCACCTCCAAGATTGAAGTTGTCGTCCAGAATACCGTCGTTTCGATCATACACGATGTAAGAACCTTTTTGAAGATTGGCGCGGCAAAGGCCATTGATCATACCTAGCCATAAAATCCCATTCAAATCTTTCATGCTGCTCAACACAGTATTGGAGGGAAGTCCGTTATGCGTGCTGATCTGTTGTATTTTATTTGTGTTCGTATTCAGTAGATTCAGTGCATCGGTAGAAATGAGTAACAAGCTGTCGTCGTATTGAATGATGTCAGTGGCGGTACTGTTCCACAAGCTGTTTTTTCCAGCGCCTTTACTAATCTGCTGAACTATTTTGTTTGATCTTGGGTCTATTTTCAACACTCCGCGGCCATAAGTTCCGGCCCAGATGTAGCCTTGTTTATCTGCAAAAAGTTTGTGTATTCTTTCAGCTGATTGAACCAGGTAGAACTCTTTAACTATCCTGCTGGTGGCTTGATAGTTCCACCGGATGATCTGCCCTCCCTGTGTTCCAATCCAAAGGTTTCCATCATGATCTTCCGTGACCTGCGACACAAGCGTTTGATCAAAAAACGGCAATGTAAAAGCTTCAGATTGCCTGTTTGCAGGGTTGTAAATGACGATCTTACCACCTTCCATAAACATCCATACAAATCCGTTTTTGCTGTGTTGAAAAATCTGCCATATGGAAAGATCCTTCTGATGTGCGACTATGCTGGCTGGAACAGGCTGAGGGTTGAAGTCTCTGTCGTAACAAAACAATCCGAAATTTATTGTGCCTAACCAGATGCTGCCGTTGGTTAGTTGAATAGCAGTTTGCACCCGTGTATCAATAGGTGTATTTTGCCCTGGTCTTGAAAGCCTGTAGTTGTCGAAAAGATGTGCGTCGGGGTTGAAAACATACAAACCATTATCGGTGCAAATCCACACATTTCGCTCCCGGTCTTCATAGAGAGAGTATATGTTATTGAACTTGATACCCAGTTCTGTATCAGGTTCTTTCTTTACGAACTGCAGAAACTGGTTGGAACTATCCACCAGTTCCGCCAGAAAAGGCATCCCATAAATCCATGTTCTTCCATTACGTTGTTCTAACGACGCTTTTATCTCGTTGTATCCATATCCATATTGTTCCTTCAGGTCAAACTGCGCCAGATTTCCTGTTTTTAGGTTTATCGACTTCAGCACAGGATGGTCAGAGGTGCGTGGCCATTGCACGTAAAGCAGGCGGCGCCTGCTGTCAACCGAAACGTAGGTGAGGCGGCGTTCTTTCCCATAAACATTGATGATGGATTCATTCTCGCTGTTATTGCCGTGATAGCTTAACCGCCCCGTTACCGAGTTGAACACGGCCAAACCTGAGTCTGTAGCAAGCCAGTATTTGTTGCTGCTTTGATCTTGTGCTATGTGGTTTACCTGGTAGTTTTTCGGAAATGGTATCGTTTTATTGTCTGGTAGAAATTCTTGTGTCTGTGGATGATAGGCATATACCTGGTCTGTGCGAATGTGCAGCAATAGTCTTCCATCGGGAGTTTCTATAAACTGCTTGTTCATGTATACCGGAAATTGCCTGTTTTTCCGAATGGGTATTTCTTTGTAGCGGAAGTTTGAAGTATTGAATATACCCACTCTGTTATCTGCCGTAAGCACCCAGAGGTTTTTGCCTTTGTCTTCATAGATATACGTCACATCATCGAATGGAATGGTGGAGCGATTGCCCCGGTCATTTCGAAATGAAATGAACTTGTTTCCGTCAAAACGCTGCAATCCATTTATGGTTGATAGCCATATATAACCTTTATGATCCTGAACTGCATTATTGACTATCGTGGATGCTAATCCGTCTGCTGTTTTGTAATGGGTATAGATGTATTGTTTTACCCGCTGGCTAAGCGTTTGCAGTGGCAATAAGAAAATTAGCAGGAATGCAAACATCCCTCTAACCGCTGGTGGTGGTGCTAGCATGGATATTCAAATTTAAGAACTCACGAGCTTTGTTGAGTCTGCAAAAGCCAATTTAGGTATTGTTTTTACTTGAGGCTGTTGGTTAACTATTCACAGGTTGGTTTGTAGTACAATAATGAAAACTGTCTTAATTACGGGGGGCACCGGTCTGGTGGGTGCCGCGCTTACAGAAACACTTACTCGCAAGGGATACGGGGTGATTATTTTAACCCGGAGCAATCATGTAGCCACTTCACCAGGTGTTAGGTTCGCCAGGTGGGATGTGCATAGACAGTTTATTGATGAAGCGTCCGTGAGGGAAGCTGATTGCATCGTGCACCTGGCGGGTGCCAACGTAGCTGCATCGCGGTGGACCAAAGAACGAAAGAAGGAAATTCTTGAAAGTCGCACTCGCAGTTCTGCATTGTTGACCAAGGCTCTTCAAGAAATAGAGAACAAAGTTTCTGTGGTGGTTAGTGCTTCTGCTATTGGCTGGTATGGCCCTGATCCGGTAATACCAAATCCACGTCCATTTATAGAAACGGATCCGGCAGATGCCTCTTTCCTTGGCAGCACCTGTGTGGCCTGGGAGAACAGCATTCAAGAAATTGGTAACAATGTTCGCTTGGTAATTTTAAGAACCGGTATTGTACTTAGCACAGAAGGAGGCGCTTATCCCGAGTTTGTGAAGCCATTTCGCTTTGGAGTAAAAGCAATACTGGGTAATGGCAGGCAGGTGATAAGTTGGATACACATCAAAGACCTGGTGAACATCTATGTGCATGCAATAGAACGCCCCGAGCTCAGGGGCGTGTTTAACGCTGTCGCACCGGAACCCGTAAGCAACAATCAGTTGATGGAGGTTATCAGCGAGCAGAAAAAATCAACTTCAGTTTCCATGAAGGTGCCGGAGTTTGTGCTGAAGACCATGTTAGGAGAGATGAGCATAGAAGTGCTAAAAAGCAGTACTGTCAGTGCTGAAAAGATAACCACCTCAGGTTTTAATTTTCAGTTTGGAAATATTCAAAAAGCAGTAGCAAACCTTGAAGATAACGGGCAAACATAGAGCCACCCAGTTGATGAAAAAGGCCGCCTTTGTATGGCAGCCTTGTTTCTTAGAAGGTCTTTGTTTCTTTTGGCATTTCAGGTGTTTCTTTTTGCGAATAAAGAGTGGGCTCAATATGCTTTGGGTTACCCTGGTAAACCCAGGTAATGTTAGAAACATATTTGTTGAAGGCACGGTTTAAATCTGCTACCGTCACTTTTTTCATGTCCTCTTTCAGATTCAGCACACGCCTCCAATTACCATGTATGATCTCGTTTGATGCAAAGGCTGCGGCCTGTGCGCTGTTGGTTTCCTGCATGTAATACAGCCCTGTTACGTATCCAGCTTTTTGATTTTTTAGTTCTGCTTCACTAAAGCCATTCTTCTTTACACTGTCTATCAGTTGCCGTGCAATGGCAATGTATTTATTAGGTTCTGTTGTCGTTACATAGAAGTTAGAATAAGGAACGAGACCACCGGCAAACCACGTTGCAGGCGCATACGAAATTCCGTGTTTGCTTCTTACTTCAAGAAAATGTTTGGTATAGAAAATACGCATGGCGAGAACAAAGGCATTGTAGTCAGGAGTGCCGGGGAGGGGAGCGCCTGTTATTCCCTGGATATAGTTGGTGCTCAATTCTTTTTCTTGTGTAATGATCGAATGAGCCGATGGATTGTAGGATTCTCTTTTTGTGACGAATGGAGTACCTGAGGGCACCTTCGCAAAAAAGGCCTTTAATTTTTGTTCCAGCTGCTGCTTGTCAAGTTCGCCCACGATCACCATAAGCATCCTGCCCTTATTTCGTATGGATTGATAATGTTTCTTTGCCTGGTCCACCGTTATTTTAGCGACCGTTTCCGTTGTTCCGAATGGTTCTTTAGCATAGGGATTTCCTGCAAAAGCTGTTTGCCTGGCAAGCTTGCTAATAGATTTGTCGGGATCTGATTCTTCAGCTCTCAATCCGGTAATTGTATTTTGCCTGATACGTTCAAATTCTTTAACATCAAACCTGGGAATGGTCATTGCTTCCACGTAGAGAGGCCATACTTTTTCAAAATCACCTTTGATGCAATTCATGCGAAAGCTTGAATAATCCATGCCCGTACTGCCGCCCATTTGGGCACTAACCTGATCGAGTTTGTTTTTGAAGGTGTTTTTGTCATCCTTCAGTGTTCCGCATTCTGTGAGAGCTCGCATCGCTAAGTATTCTATGCCGGCTTTGTCGGCAGGATAGTTTTGAACACCACCTCGAAAAATGGTAAGCACTTCTACTATCTCATTGCCGCTTGGCTGCACAATTATCTTTACTCCGCTTATATTCATTTCGTAAGGCTTCGTGTTTTGAGCCAACAAGACCAGTGGGCATACAATGAGGAATATGATCGCTGAAATATTTTTCATATGCTGTTTATTTTTTGAAGTAGGCTGCAGGGTTTAACTCTTTATTCATGTCCGCGTTAATGATCATGCCTGCTACGAATGGTTTGTTTTTAATGTATTTATTCGCATACTGACGGATGTCTTCCTTCGTTATCTTTCTCATATTCTGTAGGTAATCCGTAAAAAAACTAAGCGAGGTGCTGGCCCACCAATAAGTTAGATCTGATGGCAGCGAAGAAGGCTTTTCATTTTTCCTGATTTCATTTCTGATCAACACCTCTTTTGCAGTTTTCAACTGGTCATCGGTGATGTAGTTTGGATCGGAAAACTGTGCCACCTGCTTCATTACCTCCTCGTAACATTCCTTCATTTTAATTGGGTTGGGCACCACAGTTATGTCAATCGGCCCCACATAATAACTCGTTGTGTAGTTGACACCGGCACTGGTGGCAAGACCTTTATCGATAAGTGCTTGCCGCCACTTAGATGAGTTCAGCGACAAGGCAGTCGAAAAAACATCGGCAGCAAGAGCGCCTACTGAGTCTTTCCTGTACTCTGGCCCCTGCCAACGAAATAACAAAAATGGCGTTGTTGCAATCGATGATTCTTTGATGAAATAATCAGTTTGCTTAAGCGGTTCGAATTCCGGGATCGGATACTTCTGGTGTGGGTCAAACCCGCTATGCGGCCAATCGCCATAGATCTTATTTGCAAGTGTAAATGCCGCCTGGTGTTTTACATCACCCGCAATGACTAAGATGGAATTGTTCGGGTGGTAATACTTTTCTTTGATAACCATCATTTTTTCCGGAGTAGCGGTGTTGATGATATCGTGATCACCAATTGGATTTTTCCGGGTGAACAGCTCTCCCCACAGCCTTTTGCCGGCTTCGAGATATAATTGGGTCTGTGCATCGCTTTCCCAACGCTGGAATTCTCCATCTACTACCGGCCGTTCCTTTTGCATGTCTTCAGTGCGATAGATAGGATAGCGAAGCGCCGAATTCATGAATTTTAAACCGGCTTCGAGGCTGTCTTTGTCGAAAGTGAAATAGTAGTTCACCCGTTCAACGCCAGTGGTGCCGTTCCATATTGCACCCAACTCTTCTGTTCTGTTGACGAAGCTGGCCTGGTCTGGATAGTCTTTGTTCGCCTTGAAAAACATATGTTCGAACAAATGGGACAGTCCGCTATATTCGGGGCCTTCCGTATACGCACCGTTTTTCACGGCCAATTCTATTGTTGCCAGCGGCACACGCCCATTTTCAATTACTACCACTTCAAGTCCGTTGTCCAGTTTTTTCCAGAAGTAATTTTTTGGCAGCTTTGGCTGGGCTACACTGATTAACACAGTACAACACAACAAGAGGCTCAAGCTCTTTTTACGCATATTGTTTGATTTGAAGATGTCGTAAACTAATCTATTTTTTAATTGAGCATAAAAACTCTTGTAGATTTTACATGTGCGGTGGGTGGTAAACATTTGTGAAGTCGCCAATAAGGGATGTGGCGTTTCTAAATCGAAGCTTATGCAGTTTCAAATGAGCGATATCTTCTGCCAAAACTTTTCTATGAGCGGGATGTAAGGTGCCACCGTAGGTGCCTGCAGGGGCTGAAGGATCGTACTGAAATTCTGGGTTTACCAATGTGCCTCTGGGATACATGATTCCGGGGATACCTTTGCCCCTGATATCAAGAGATCGAGGATGATCAAGGCCGAGAGTATGTCCGTACTCATGCGCTGCAGTTGTGCTGCCCCGGTATAAATTTTCAAGCAAAAAATAGCCCGTGTTGCAGCCAACACCGTCTACAAACGAAATGTTAGTGGAGGCAAATTCTTCAATGCGGAAATAGTTGTTTCTTGGATCATCATTCTGAAGTACCTCCAGCTCGTTGATGTTGATTTTTAATTCTGCTGTAATTCTGAATACTACGTTCACTTCTTTTGATTCTATGAAAGCTACAGCTCGGGGCTCATTCCACATCGTTTCTATTTCATCGCGTATTTGTTCGGTGAGTTCCGGGCTTGCAGCATTGCCATAGGTGATGATATGCGAATGGATTAGCAATGCTCTGTTGATGCTATCAAATTCAACGGCGCCCATTTTTATAGATATCAAAAATTTGGATGAGCGGTTAGTTACGAATCGGTTTACCACCCTTCAAAACACTTTGAATTCGCTCTAACGTTTTTCTTTCTCCGCATAATGAAAGGAAGGCCTCCCGCTCCAGATCAAGAAGGTACTGTTCACTCACTAAAGTTGGCTCACTGAGATCGCCACCGCACATCACATAAGCAAGCTTCTTCGCTACCAGCGCATCGTGGTCAGTAGCATAATTCGCCTTCCACATCCCGTGGATGCCGGCATACAAAGCTCCAAGGGCTGTTCTTCCTAAAACCTTTACATCCTTGCGCTGTATTGGTGTAACATATCCGCTCGCCGACAGATCCTGCACGGATCTTTTGGCTTCTGTTATTCTCCGGTCAACATTGATCACCACTTCGTCTAGCCCTTTTCTATAAATACCGAGATTATAAGCTTCAAAAGCTGAGCCCGCAACCTTTGCAGTTGCTATTGTCAAAAACCTGTTCTTCAACGTTACCGTTTCGGGTTCATCCTGGTGCATTTCGTCTGACGATCGCAACACAAATTCTTTTGTTCCGCCCCCTCCGGGAATCAACCCAACTCCAAGTTCTACAAGACCTGTATAGGTTTCCGCAGCTGCACAGACTTTGTCGCAATGTAGAGTAATTTCACAACCACCACCCAGCGCTAGGCCATGTGGCGCTACTACCACCGGCACAGACGAATATCTTACACGCATCATTGTGTTTTGAAACATTCGAATAGCCAGGTCCAACTCCTCCCACTCTTGTTCCACTGCAAACATGAAGATCATTCCTACGTTGGCACCTGCACTAAAGTTGGATCCTTCGTTTGCGATCACCAGCCCCTTGAAATTCTTTTCTGCTGCCTCTACTGCACTGGTAATTCCACTCAACACGTCGCCACCAATGGTGTTCATCTTGGTGTTCCATTGTAGCGCTAGTACATCATCGCCGATGTCGAGTAAAGTGCAACTATTGTTTTTCCAAACCGTCTTGTCAGAAAAGCTTGAAAGGAGCAGAAATTCATTTCTACCCCTACCCATTGGCTGATAACTCCTGCTCGCAGAATTGTATGCAAGCCGTTCACCGTTCTCAGTTTTGTAAAAAGATGTATTTCCGTTGTTAAGCATCTC
>DASQNW010000364.1:0-2867 GCA_035644775.1 Chitinophagaceae bacterium
CTCAGCGAATCTCCCTCAAAGCCTCTATCCCGGCTATCCGATCTCCGTAGAGAGGTGTTCGTTCTGCTGATACCACCGATATAGCTATCGCAACTCGGACAGTGTACATCTCTGACCTTTGTTAACCCGTAAAAGTCCACAATATGAGCATCATACCCACTGCCTTCCCAGCCACACTTGCTACACCTAATAGCTTCGTCATGGAAGTCAAGATCGTTGAATAATCTCTGCATACAATTAGGTTTTATCGTGAAGGAATGTTTACAGTTGCCAGGAGGATACGGCAATGGTTATTCTATGAAAAACTGAACGAAAGTAAGTTAACACAAAAAAATTTATCCGCTATATATCCGCCGCATATTTTTCTAAACATTTTGCACAATCAGCACCTGTAATTCTACTCTTTAAGTGCATCTTTAATAACGGGCACCAGCAGTGCAGCCCAACGTAAATGCTCTTTACCTGAGTAATGAAGCTTATCACTGGCTAAAAGGCCCGGATCATTGATGGCTTCCCGTGTAGATGAGGTAATCTCGACGTATTGAACTCCCTGGCCGAGTGTTATTTCCTTATTAATGCGGTTAAATGCATCAATTTCTGTACGCACTCTTTCTTTTTGAGGCTCGCTTACAAACGGCGTAAAACTGTAGTCAGGGATTGACAAAACAAACACACGGCCCTTTCGATTACCGGCAAGTTCAATTGCTCTGAATAACAGCTGGCCAAAGCGTTGTCGGTACCCTGCAGTGTCTAAACGCTGGTATTGGTCATTAACGCCGATCAATAAGGTAACTATATCATAGCTCTTTGTGAACTGCTGTTGCTGTATGGCAGACTGAAGGGCAATGGTTGACCAACCTGTCGTTGCTATATATCTCAATTCAGTAATTCTAATATTTTCCTTCTGTAATAATTCAGCCGTTAAAAAAGGAAATCGCTCTTTTTCGGTAACACCCTCTCCAATTGTGTAACTGTCTCCCAGGGCAAGAAATGAATAGCCGCCTCGGGGCTGCGGCAAAGGCGTTGACGACATCGATTGAGTTTTTTTAGTGCAAGCTGTCAAAACAAAAAGCCCTAACAATAAAAAGGGTACAATAATGCCTGTTCTATCACGATTGTTCTTCATGAGATCTTTAAATTAGAAGTATACACAACAACAGGTAAAATAATGCCTAAAAGAAAAAGTGCAGGAATACTATTGTACAGAGTAGCAGATCAGCTGTTGCAGGTATTCCTTGTTCACCCGGGAGGTCCTTTCTGGAGAAATAAGGATGATGGTTCATGGACGATACCTAAAGGTGAGATTGAGGAGGATGAGCATCCCCTAAATGCTGCCAAAAGAGAGTTTCAGGAAGAGACAGGCAAATTGCTCCAGGGCTCTTTTGTTGAACTAAGTCCCATCGTACAAAAGGCAGGTAAGATAGTTTATGCCTGGGCAGTTGAAGGGGAACTCGACCCCCAGTCGATAACATGTAACAACTTCAAACTAGAATGGCCGCCGAGGTCGGGAAAGTGGGTTGAATACCCCGAGGTAGATGCAGCCGACTGGTTTAACATCGATATGGCGAGGAGAAAAATCAATCCGGCGCAAGTGGCATTTTTAGAAGAATTGGTGGCAAGGGGTGGCCAAAACCAGGGTGATACTCCGGCATAATATTGTTATTGCGTAGAAGAAAGATAGTTATGCAAGAGCAAAACAAACAAGCAGCAGATAGGCCCGATGATATGGCACACAAGGGAACAGGACAACAGGGAATTGATAAAGCACCGGGAGAAGAAACATCTCAAAGTATTGACCCTGTGGTGTACGAAACCCAAAAAGGAAAGAACAAAGTTGATGGCGATCCAACGCAAGAAAGTGATCAGCCAATTGATCAGCCTTAAAGCTTCCATACAAGCTTCATTAGTGCATCTTCTTGAAAGTAGCTCCTGGGTTCTATTACAACATAGATGAGATAAACAGATCAGTTATCAATGATGGTTCTAGGGAGAGTGGGTGGTTTGAACATTAGCACCATTCATTGCAAAATAATTTGGCAAAGAAGGGCTTGTTTGGTTCAATCATTGCTGCGCCCCACAATCATTCACCAAATAAACCCTACCATAGCAATTTTTCCTCACTATTGATCACCTTTAGCTTTAAGCCTCCTTGGCATTGTATTAGGCTAAGTTTCTTCATTGTTAACCTAAATTACAAATCATGGCAGAGAACAGAAATCAGGAAAACCAACAGGAAAACAGAGGTCGCACCTCTAACAGAGGTTTCGCGTCAATGGATCCTCAGCGTCAAAGAGAAATTGCAAGCGCCGGCGGACGGGCAGCACATAGACAAGGTGTTGCGCACGAATGGAATTCAGAAGAAGCACGGGCTGCTGGAAGAAAGGGAGGTCAGAACTCTCGTGGTGGTGGAAGAGGCAGAAACAGAAATGGCAATGAAGAAAGTGATCGCTAAAAGTCTTTAGTCAGTACAAGGTGAAGGGAAGCGCATTCAGGTTTGGATGCGCTTCTTTTTTTGCCTGCCGTAAGCGGTTATGCAAACGAGTTCATTTTGATTTAGGTTTGCTGCAAACTACGCGTATGAAGAATATTGCTGTGATTGGTGCTGGCACAATGGGTAACGGTATCGCTCACGTTTTTGCGCAAAACGGGTTTTCTGTTTCCCTGGTAGATGTTTCCAGCGATCAACTCGATAAAGCAAAAAATACGATCTCCACAAATCTGCAACGGCAGCTCGCAAAAGGCAGTATTACTGAAGAAACACAACTATCAACCATCAACAATATATCTTTTAATACTTCACTGCAAACCGCGTTACAGAACGTGGAGCTTGTGGTAGAAGCAGCGTCAGAAAGCGTTGAAGTTAAGCT
>DASQNW010000365.1:0-7956 GCA_035644775.1 Chitinophagaceae bacterium
CTCAACTGACGCAGGAACGAAAATCGTTTTACATGATATGAGTAGAAATAAAAAGAACCAAGAAGCTGCTCTGCACATCATCTGCCGGTTTATGCAAATATCCTACGAAGCGACAAAGTGCCGATTAGAATGACATTAAGGATTTAAAACGTCTTCTGCAGCGCCTTTTACAGAACTTCGCTTTTAAATTTTCAGGATAACTGCCTGACATGCAACAAAAAATTAGCTTGAAGCTGCGGCCATCTGAAGCGGCGAACAATTCTTTATCCATCGAACTTGTAGCTGCCGCTTGTTCTGTGCCCATTGAACGGGTTAGTGGCTATCATATCTTAAAAAGATCCCTTGATGCCAGGAACCGTAATGTTTGGGTTAACCTTACATTGTTAGTTTTCATTGACGAACCTGCTGCACCGGTTCACCTGAAGCCGTTGCTGTTAAAAGATGTGTCCAGGGCAAAACACCAGGTGGTGATTGTGGGTGCTGGGCCCGCAGGTATGTTTGCGGCTTTGCGACTAATTGAAGCCGGCATAAAACCGATAATCCTGGAACGAGGAAAGGATGTCCGTTCACGCCGGCGCGACCTGGCGCAAATGAACAAGGAAGGAATTGTGAATCCGGAAAGCAATTACTGCTTTGGCGAGGGTGGAGCAGGCACCTACAGCGATGGTAAGCTCTATACTCGTAGCACCAAACGCGGTGATGTATTTCGCATTCTACGGATCCTTGTACAATTCGGTGCAGACGAACGTATCCTTTATGAAGCGCACCCACACATTGGCACCAATAAGCTACCGCACATTATCACGGCTATCCGTGAAAAGATCATCGAATGCGGTGGCGAAGTGCTGTTCGAACATAAGGTGACTGATTTTATTACATCCGGTAACTTATTGAAGGGAGTGCTCACAGCAACTGGAGCTGCCCATTCCGGCGATGCAGTTGTTCTTGCCACGGGCCATTCCGCAAGAGATATTTTCATTTTGCTTTCTCGGAAAAGTATCAGCATTCAGTTTAAACCTTTTGCTTTGGGGGTGAGAATAGAACATCCACAAGTTCTGATCGACAGCATTCAATACAGCTTGCCAAAAGCTACTGCAATAGAAGCCATGCCTGCGAGCTCACCCAGAGGAGAATTCTTACCTGCGGCTTCTTACAGCCTTGTGCAGCAGGTGAACGAAAAAGGTGTATTCTCATTTTGCATGTGCCCAGGCGGCATCATAGCTCCGGCCGCTACAGACAATGAGGAAATAGTTGTTAATGGCTGGTCGCCATCAAAGAGAAACAATCCTTTTGCAAATAGCGGAATGGTAGTGACGGCAGAACTAAAAGACATAGAGACATCAAAAGAATTTAAAAGCTTTCTAGGAGGTCAGAACCCCGCCTCCAGCGATCTCAATGGCTTAAAATTCCAGAGTATGGTAGAAAAAGCTGCATTCAACGCTGGTGGTGGAAAACTGGTAGCACCTGCTCAACGAATGATTGATTTCATCGAAAACAAAATCTCGTTGTCACTGCCTGTCTGCAGCTATTTGCCGGGAGTAGCTGCGGCCGACTTAAGAGCGGTTTTGCCCGCGTTTATTCACCGTTCGCTGCAACAGGCTTTTAAGGAATTCGGCAAAAAAATGAAAGGATACCTGACGAATGAGGCGATCGTAGTTGCTACGGAATCACGCACATCATCGCCTGTGCGCATACCAAGAGACGCAGCAACCCTACAGCACCCTCAACTTGAAAGTCTCTATCCTTGTGGTGAAGGCGCCGGTTATGCAGGCGGCATTGTCAGTGCTGCTATGGATGGCGAGCGGGTAGCGTCGGCAATTGCTGCATCTTTGACGGGCGGATAGACTCTTTCTTCTTTGCTAAAAGCAAGTTCTTTTTGAGCAGTTCATTTTTTGAAAATGCCTCTCGCTCAGTCTGAAGCTGCTCACTTTCTTTTCTTGTAAAAGGGGGCTTCAACAAACCTGATAAGTCCGGCCTTCCCGCTTCGACCCACGCAGTGAACCAGAAATCTGCTGTGAGGTTAACAGCATGAATTATCTGCTGGTTCACGGTAAACCTGAGTTGCTTGTTGTAAGCCCTGGCAAACGCAGAAGTATAGGTCTTATGTTCTTTACCGTTTCTTAGCTGTGTACGGTATTTGGTCGCGCTGGTAAAACTCTTTGATGTTATTCTTTCTGCTTTAAGTAGATCAGCAACCATCCTATGAGCATCATGCAGGTGCTTCCACACTACTACTTCCGGGTGTGAAAGATAGGTGGCAGAATGCTTGCTGCTTAAGCTAAACTTGCGAAGCTCCAATTCAGGAATCATGGTTTCCCACAAGCCATGGATGCCCTTTTGGTTGGTGAGCTCACCATTGTAGTTTATAGTGGTATGAAGGGGAACTACTGCATCAGAAAGATAATGGGAGATGTCTGCAGCGTAAAAAATAATGCTATCCGCGTTTCTGTTTCTGAAAGCTGCTGTCAGTCTTTTCTGCATTAGTTCAATCCAATACGGCAAATAGCCATGCTTGTGCAAGCTGTCTTTCGAGTACTTTGCGACTGCTTCTTCCCATTTTGGCGGCATGCGTAGGGCAGCAGCATCTCCAAAAGCTTCAAAATTTATGTAGTGCCTAGCTCCTTCAGCAGGGTCAGTCTTCTGGCGCTGGTCTGGCCTGATAGAGTGCCTCACCAGGTATGCGAGATTGCGGTGAAAGAATGGCTGCATATTCGTAGGCAACTCATATACTGCCATTTGGCTGATAGTTCTATGCGCAAGAAATCCCCAGCCGGTAGACACTACACTACATGTAAGCAGCAAGAGCAGAGTTGCAAACCTTTTCATTCAATGAGTATAGAATTATGCAGAATTACGTCACACAGCTTCAAATTACGCCGTTCGACAAAAAATAATATAGCAAGTGAATTAAATTCGGATGTTTGCTGCTTTTCATAAACGATCGACCAAATCAATAAAAATGGCATTGCTGGAAGCAAGAAACTTACGTAAATACTATGCAACACAAAAAGCTGTTGATGACATCAGCTTTTCCGTGGCAGAAGGAAAAATTTTTGGTTTGCTTGGTCCGAATGGAGCCGGCAAAACCACTTTGCTTCGCATGATTACAGGCATCTTTTATCCTGACGAAGGACAGATCATCTTCAACGGAAAACCGTTTGATCCTGAAAATGATCTTAGGCACATAGGCTATATGCCAGAAGAGCGCGGGCTTTATAAAAAGATGAAGATTGGCGAACAAGCTCTTTACCTGGCTCAGTTAAAAGGCATCAGCAAGACCGATGCGATGCAGCTGATAAAAGAATGGTTTACGAAGCTGGAGATGCAAAGCTGGTGGAACAAAAAAGTAGAAGATCTTTCTAAAGGAATGTCGCAAAAGTTGCAGTTTGTGACTACCGTGCTGCACAAGCCAAAGCTTATTATCCTAGATGAACCTTTCAGCGGCCTTGACCCTGTTAACAGCAATGTCATTAAAGATGAAATATTTGAACTAGCGCGGCAGGGAAGTACCATAATTTTCAGTACCCATCGAATGGAGCAGGTAGAGGAAATATGCGATCATATTGTGCTGGTAAATAAAGGCCAGAAAATATTGGATGGTTCGGTTTCTCACGTAAAGCAGGAATTCAAAAAAAATCTTTTCCAGATAACAGTTTCTGCATTTGTGGCCATCCCGAAAGACATTGCCTTTTCAGTAGTAGAACAGCAGGGGGATAACACGTGGATTGTAAAAATCAATGATGGCTACTCTCCCAATGACGTACTTCTTCATTTTCTAAATGCTGGCGCCACTGTGCTTTCCTTTCATGAAATTTTGCCTTCATTGAACGACATCTTTATTCAACTAGTAGAAAGCACCCCAGCTAGTCGACAATTTCAAACTGCTTAAAACTATGAGTAAAATAAACCTCATCATAAAACGAGAGTACTTCACCCGCGTAAAAAAGAAGACATTTATCCTTACAACTATACTAACTCCATTGCTATTTGTGGGGCTGATAGCAGCAGTAGTGCTGATCACTGTGAAAAACGTGCGAAAAGAAAAAGTAGTAGTGGTGGATAGCAGAGGCACTCTGAAGTCAACACTCACAAGCAGCGAAAACGTAGCCTATGAATTTGATAGTGATGCTGATACGAGCAATTACCGGCAGAAGGGATTTTCAGTTATTCTTTTTGCACCTCATTCAGGCATCAATCAAACGGAGCATTTTAAGCTCGTATCTGAAAAGAGCCTGAGCCGGTCTGCACATAGTCGCATAGATAAAGACATCAGCCAGTCTTTAGAAAACAACCTTATTAGCCAGGAACTAAAGATTGATCCGGTTTTGATTGATTCTATAAAGGAGAGAGCAAGAGCAGTAAAAATCGACGCCGTAAAAAAAGATGAGATGGGTAAGCTGCAAACAAGCAATCTGGATGTGGCAAGCAGCATTGGCTATTTCACTGCATTTCTAATCTACATTACCTTGTTTATCTACGGAGTTATGGTCATGCGAGGTGTAATGGAAGAGAAAACAAACCGTATTGCAGAAGTAATTGTCTCTTCGGTAAAGCCCTTTCAGCTGATGGTTGGTAAAATCATCGGCATTGGCGCTGTTGGCCTCACCCAATTCCTGATCTGGATTGTGTTAATAGCTACGCTGACCACTGTACTATCATCGATGATACCAGCAGATGTATTACAACAAGTGCAAAACGCACAAGAAGGTATGCCAGGCAGCATGGACCAGAGCGCTGGCGCTATGGCTGATTACGCAAAAATCCAATCAAACCTTTCAACTGTAAACTGGCCGCTTATAATAGGTTGCTTTCTGTTTTATTTTCTGGGTGGATACCTTTTTTATGCTTCGTTGTTTGCTGCAGTGGGTAGTGCCGTAAACGAAGACTCACAAGATGCGCAAAGCTTAAGTTTTCCCATTACGCTGCCCATTATCATGGCAATCATCATTATGATAAATTCCATAAATGATCCAAATAGTTCACTTGCTACTTGGTCCAGCATCATCCCGTTCTTTTCTCCTATTGTAATGATGTCGAGGATCCCCTTTGGCGTGCCTGATACAGTTCCTTACTGGCAGCTGGCTTTATCAATGACGTTTTTGGTACTCGGTTTTTTGCTAACTACCTGGCTAAGTGCAAAAATCTATAGAACTGGTATTTTAATGTATGGGAAAAAGCCCACGTGGAAGGAAATGGTTAAATGGATGCGAAGGTGACAATCCAGCCAAGAACATAAATTTCTGAGCTGCTTCTAGGGCGCAGCTTTTGCGGTGCTTTCATGCATACTTTGTTTTTATGAACATGTATTTCGTAGCTCTGGTGCTGCCTGAAGACGTTAATGCGCAGGTACTGCAGTGGAAGAACTACATGAAGCAGCATTACGACTGCCAGGTGGCGCTTCGGTCGCGGGCACATATCACTCTAATCCCGCCTTTTTGGATGGGCGCAGATAAAGAACCAAGCATTATTAATAACCTGGATAGCATCAGCAACCATCTTCCTTGTATTCGGCTGAAAACCTGCAATTTCTCAGCTTTTAAACCAAGAACCATTTTCATTGCTACTGAGCCTAATCCTGATCTTTCTAAGTTGAAAGGCGACGTCGACACTTTCTTTGCTGAAAAGGGCTATCCGCTAAAGGTGGACAAAAGACCTTTTCGCCCTCACATTACCATTGCTACAAGAGATTTGCACAAGAGGGATTTTTTTGAGGCATGGCCTTATTTTGAACAAAAGAAATTCGAAGAGGAATTTGTGATTTCAACTATTTCCCTGCTCCGGCACAATAAAGTGAACTGGGACGTCATTCATTCTGCGGAACTAAGGCAGTCAGAAATGGGGCTAGAATAAAAAATATTCGCATGTCAAAAAGAAAATTAAATTTGTTGACGGCCAAACCGCTGTAGTACATTAAACAAAGTTTGCCTGATCTTTGTCATATACCATAACTTTTGTCGCTCAACTGCAATCTGCTCCTTAAAAGGTGGTTGATTGCAGCTAAAAGGGTTTGATTCCCAGGAGCGAAAGCTTGAACCAACAAGTGTGCTCGATTCTGTGCAGATACAACTTAGTAATATAGTCGTTCATTTTAGACCTGATAGCTACTGATGTAGTGAATACAATTTGAAGTTGAAGGAACAGCCACTATGACGAAATTTTCGAACACAAAGAATGTAGTGCTTTATGCAGATGATGATCCTGATGATCTGGAACTGGTGAAGGACGCTTTTTACAATTTCACAAATAATGTAGAAGTGCTCACCTTTTCGGATGGCATCCAGGCATTGTCCTATCTAAATGATCTTTCAGACTCCGACCCCACACCTTGCCTGATAATACTTGATATTAACATGCCCATGCTCAGTGGCAAAGATGTTCTGATTCGGGTACGTGAAAACAAGCGTTTTGAAGAAGTGCCAGTCGTTTTATTTACAACGTCATCTCTCCCGAACGACAAAACCTTTGCGGCACAATATAAATCAGGGTTTATCACGAAACCTATTGATGCAAACCAGATGGCCCGCATTGCCGATCAATTTATCGACCATTGCGGTGGAGACGTTAGAGACAAGATCCGCCGGCAAATGCAATAGACTGGTAATTTTTCGACATAGCTATTATCCTGAGTATTTTCCACATTGCAAACACGGAAGATCTGTGCTACTTTGCCCATCTATGAAAAACTTCAACATACTGTTTCGTTTTCGTGGCTTCGATCGCATTGCAATGGTGTATAAAGAAGAATCTTCCGCAGCCCGGAGGTACGCCATTTATTTCACCGACGTTGAACTGGTGTTGCTTTTTGGAGGAAAAGTGATATACAAGGAAGATGGAAGCTTTTCTACCTCTAAAAAAGTAAAAGCCGAAGATGCAGAAGTTCTTCAGTCCATCCTGCACACTAAACTGAGTCCTGCCGCTTAGGTGAACTATCAGAAGCTAAAAGGCGCCGGAATAAAGTCAAAATCCCGCTCTTCCACCATATCAACATCCAGCTGAAAGCCTTCATCGGGCCTGATAAATAGTTTCTCTTTAGTAACTTTTTTGAAACCCTCTTTTTCAAAAACCAGCTTATATGTCCCGGGTTTCAGATCATCAAATGAGTAGTTTCCTTCATCGTCAGTAATAACAACTTTTTCTTTCTTTGAGGTGAGATAAGCAGTCACAACTACGTTTATCAGCGGCTTCTTTGTTCCGCTTTCATAAACTCCACCTAAAATATCATTCTTTCTGGTGGCTTCATTTGGATCACCATTGGCCTTTGCCATGCAAGAAGTTGCAATTGCAAGAACACTAAGCAGCAGTATTTTGTATCTCATTATCTAAAGATTGATATCCGAAAGAAAAAGCATCGTATTAAAATTAAATTCTTTTCTGCAAACTGCGAAAAGCTTCGTCGAATTCCTTCATTAAATTTTGAACAACAACAGCCGCAGGAAGCACGTCATGAACTAAGGCACTTACCTGTCCTATTTCCAACTCACCTTCTTCCAGATCTCCTTCAAACATCCCCTTCTTTGCTCTTCCCCTACCTAAAAGATTTTTCAATTCGTCGGTTGACGCTCCTCTCCGTTCTGCCTCAAATACTTGTTGCGAGAAGCGATTGTGCAGCAGCCGCACTGGTGTTAGTGCCTTCAAAGACAAGCTGGTGTCGCCTTCCGTTGCACGCACTACAGCCTGTTTGAAGTTATTGTGGGCTGAAGCCTCATCACTCGCCACAAACCGTGTTCCTACCTGAACCGCTTCGGCACCAAGTGCAAAAGCGGCGAGCATTTGCCTTCCGTTTGCTATGCCACCGGCTGCAATTACAGGAACCGAAACCGTATCAACAACCGCTGGTGTTAATACCAATCCTGTTGTTTCTTCTCTCCCGTTATGACCTCCTGCTTCAAATCCTTCAGCTACCACTGCATCGCATCCCGCCTCCTCCGCCTTTTTTGCAAACCTGCTACTGCTTAC
>DASQNW010000366.1:0-3141 GCA_035644775.1 Chitinophagaceae bacterium
AGGCCTGAATCAGGTGTACCTGTATCATTTCATTATGCAACGAAATGACAGGTCTAGCCTCCTTCTGCAGCTCACGGGCTGCTATATGCCAGGCACTCAGATAACTGAAAACTATGCTCCTGAAATAAAATTGATATACCATCTCACCCAGCCGGGCACTACTCGGGTCTTCAGGGGTGGCTACCCGCTTATGATGTCCTCTGTTGTGCTCAATAAAAAAATGCATGTACATAGCCGTTAGTAAAAGCGCTTTAGCGAACCGCTGTTCCCATTTACTAACCCGGTGCCCTAACTCATGACCCACGTTGATACCAAACGTACCACAAAGCAGACCCATCACTGCCGTTTTACCTGCCAGGTCCCACCATGGCTGCTCCGCAGAAAGATGCTGAAGGAAAATGAACAATGCAGCAAATTGAAAAGGCACTACGAGATAAAGAAAGAGATCATACCACCGGTTCTTTTTTGCCAAGTCTTCTTCAGCTGCAGAAAGATTGCTCTCATCGCTTCTAATAAATAGCTCCAGTATTGGCACCAGGATCAAGGTATAGATCAGCGGCAACCAGATCACCCACCCGGATGAGACAAAAGCATTCAATGCCCCCATATAGATGAAAAATGGCGAGAAATATTTAAATACCCGGAAAGACAACATACACCCCAATGTACAAAAAAACGGATTGCAGCGATAATTAGTTGAACTTCATTAAACCTTCTCAAATTGTTAAAGTCTATTATCAAACCCCTTTTTGCAAATGCGCTCCAACCAAACTAAAAATCAACACCTGATGTGGAGAGCTGGCTTTGGCCCGGCTATAGATCAATTGGATCAATTAAAGACTATAAAGCCTACGGACTTATTCAAAGCCCTGCAAAAAGCATCCGTAAAAAAGCCTGTTTACATGGATGTAGCTGATGATTACCTGAAAGGGATAGTAATGGGTGCGGGCGAAATTGGAAGACAGCAACGGAAAAAAGAACTGGATGAAGATGATCGCAAAATGCTACGTCAAAAGCAGCGTGATGGCATCAAAAGTCTCAACCTCTTCTGGCTCAATGAAATGGTGAACACGCAGGCACAACTAAGGGAAAAGATGGCTTTCTTCTGGCACGGTCACTTTGCCTCGCGCAATATCAATGTCTTTTACCAACAACAATTGCTCGATATCATTCGTCAGCATGCACTCGGAGATTTCAGGACCCTCTTGCATGAAGTGTCGCAATCTGCAGCCATGCTTAACTTTTTGAATGCTGCCCAGAATAAGAAAGGACAACCCAATGAAAACTTTGCCCGCGAAGTGATGGAGCTTTTTACGATGGGCCGGGGACACTATTCAGAAAATGATATCAAGGAGGCAGCCCGTGCTTTTACAGGCTGGAGTGCCAACGTTAAAGGAGAATTCATCTTCCGCCCCTTTCAGCATGATGCAGGCACCAAAACTGTTTTCGGCAAGACCGGTAAGTGGAAAGGAGAAGATGTATTGGATATGCTCCTGGAACAAAAACAGACAGCTACTTACATTACGGAAAAGATCTATCGCTTCTTTGTCAATGAAAACGTTGATACTAAACATGTAGCATGGCTAGCAAACCGGTTCTATAAAAACGAGTATCACATTGGCAAGCTGATGGAAGACATCTTTACTTCCGATTGGTTTTATGATGACAAAAATATAGGTGCCCGGATTAAATCACCGATAGAACTGATCGCTGGTATACAAAGAGCCATTCCAATGACGATTGGTAATGAAGAGGCCATTCTGCAAATGCAGCGCATATTGGGACAGCTGCTTTTTTACCCCCCGAATGTCGCCGGCTGGCCGGGTGGTAAGGCCTGGATCGATTCTTCCTCTCTGATGATGCGGATGCGCTTGCCGCAACTGATCAATGACAGGGATGAATTGAATATCCGGCCCAAAACAGACGACGACATGACAGGAGGGAGGGATGAAGATTCGATGACTCCAACAAACAACAAAAAAGGATATGGAAGAGTCGGGAAACCGATTCAGGCAGACGTACGCTGGCAACAACTCACCAGCCAGTTTGAAAAAATACCTAAAGAACAATTGCTCACAGCTTTGCAAAACAGCTTGCTACAGGTAACCCCGAAATTCAGCCCCGACGTTATCAAAGGTTTCATCGACAGCTCCGGAAGGGAAGCATATATCCGCTCGGCTGCTATCCAGATTATGAGTACGCCGGAATACCAATTATGCTAATCAAATCATTTTAACTGCCGCTGGCTTAAATCAACTTCCTTATGGTCATCAAACGTAGAAACTTCATCCAACTAGGCTCTTTAGCAACTGCTTCCTTCATGGTTCCGAAATTCCTGAAAGCTTTTGAAGGAAAAGCACTGGTACCACCTGGCAACAAGGTAGTCGTGATCCTGCAACTGAGTGGTGGCAATGATGGCCTTAACACGATCATCCCGGTACGCAACGATATTTATTATAAATCTAGGCCCCGTATCGGCATCACTAAAAGCAAAGCCATTTCATTGACCGATGAAGCCGGTATACATCCCGCGCTTACAGCATTTGCAGACGCTTATCATGACGGCTCTCTAAGCATACTCAACAACGTGGGCTACCCCAACCCCGACCGCTCTCACTTCCGGAGCATGGATATATGGCATACCGCCAGTCAGAGTAATGAATACTTGAATTCAGGCTGGCTTGGTCGCTACCTCGATGCCCAATGCAATGGCTGCAGCAAGCCTACACAGGCTTTGGAGTTGGATGACGTGTTGAGCTTAGCCTTGAAAGGTGATCAATCAAAAGGACTTGCTTTTAAAGATCCAAAACGGTTATTTGGTACAAGTAACGAACGTTTCTTCAAGGAAGTATCAAAGCATCATTCAGGCGATCATCACCATGATGAACAACCGGTAGAATACCTGTACAAAACCATGGCAGAAACCATGTCCTCTGCCGATTATATCTTCAAACAATCAAGGCTTCACCCTACGGCTGCCGATTATCCAAAGACGGAACTCGGCACCAACCTGAAAACCATTGCTTCTCTTATCTATTCAGAGATCAATACAAAAGTGTACTATGTGTCCTTAGGAAGCTTTGATACCCATATCAACCAGGAAATGCAGCAACAACGCCTTTTCAAGGAAATGAATGATGC
>DASQNW010000367.1:0-5138 GCA_035644775.1 Chitinophagaceae bacterium
GGGCACCGGGGCTTCAGGAGAGATTCGTTCTACAGATCCCCACATGTAGGTATCGAGCATCACATCGCCTACAATACCAACTTTGAGCTTAGAGATGCGTTCAAACAGATTCTGTATGTTCATACGCGTTCTATTTGCCGCCAAAGCAACAAAATAAAACTGAATTCACATTGTTCATGAAATACCATTTCCTACTGTTGGTGGTGCCGAATGGGTAAGTGAAGATGTAACTATAGATACTACCGAGGAAATTCGTCGTCGAAGAGGAATTACAAATTTTTCCAGCAAGCCGCTCAAGGGCGGGAGCGATTTAGACGATTACTTTTTCTTTGTAGTGTATTGACTATTGAGGCCTCTTATCACATCCTGTGTAATGTTGTAGGCAGTGTCGCGGTAATAAAACAAGCCCGGTTCGTAAGCGAAAATGTAAGAAAATCCTTTTTCGCCGTTATAGTCCTTAAGGAAGGTTTCAATTTTTGTTTTCACTTCCCTCATTTTACGCATGTACAGGTCCTGGTATTTCTGGTCCAGCTCCTGCTTTCTTCCTCTTATATTTTCCTGTAGCTGCAGCACATCGCGATTCGCCATTTCGGATTGCACTTGGTTCATGGTAGCAGCTTGCGCCTGGTAATGAGCTATCTTATCGCGATACTTTTTTTCAAGATTGGCCATTTCACCGTTGATCCTGTCTTCTTCTCTACCCAACTCATTCTTCACATCTTTAACGAGTGTAAAAGATTTCTCGATCGAGTCCATTTCGAAATATGCAATACGAAATTCTTTTGCAGGTGCAACGACAGCGCTCTTCTCGGGAGCTTTCTTTTCTTTGGGTTGTGGATTAGAAAAATAAAGGTAAAACAAAACAGCTACTGCAGCTAGAAGGACAACATTCAGAACGAGCAAGCCACGGTTCATGCGCAGGTTTTTGTGCAAAGTAAAGGGCAAAAGCCTGAAAACCTCAGCTTGTATGTTTCCTTTTATGAAACATTAACAGCAGCCGTTAAGCAGCAGAATATCGGGTCTTCTACGCCAATTGCGGGAAAAAAGGCCATCCAGGCCTAACGCATTAGCCTACGCATGAGAAACATTTTTTCGTATGTCGCTTTATGGGAAATTTTGTTTAACTCCCTAAAGCAACAGCAAGCATGGTGATCACGAAAATCACACTCAGGATGCTTAGAAAAAAACTAACAATGCCCAAAGCAATGTTTAACAAAGGGTAACGGCTGGTGTAGGTTTGCACAAGCTTTTTCATACGAATGGTGGTAGTGGTTTTTTATAGTTGAATACGTGATTAGCATTGGTCTTTTTGAGCTATGGATTTCCTTCGCTCGTTCATTGACGAGTGTGCTGCAATGTAAAAAGTAGGCGAAGCAGGGCAGGTGTCTATTGCTTTCGTATACTTGATCTCTAATTCTGTTCTTTTCAGTGAGATGTAGAGCGGATCGGAAATGGAGTTCTTATCTATGGGAATGCTCCCAATAAACTGGTTGTTTAGGAATAACTGAAGGTTCATTCTATAGGAATTTGGAGCCGAAAGTTAGGGAAAAAGAAAAGTAAACAAGCTCGGGAAAATACTAGGTAAATATACGATCTGTGAACCGAGAGGAGAAGAAAAATAAAAGGTTTTTCTTCGGATAGGGACTGAATATAGAAGATAACTTTAGTGTTGCAATAGTCGTGCCTCGGAATGGTCACTGAGTGTTGTGAGCAATTGGAATTTATCACTTCCTCTCCTGTTACAGTTTGCATTTGATTATTGTTCATCACCTTGCAGCGTGCATTTTGGAATATCTTCGTTCTAGCTTCAAACCAATGGTTCTTCTGGTCCGATAGTTATACAGCTGCTCTTAGGTTATTTTAATGTTTCCTACATGAAAAGTTCTACTAAGCGTAAAGTTGTTGAAGTTGCCGTCGCAGCAAACACAATTATCTTTCTGCTAATTTCTGTTATACATTTTTATTGGTCTGCGGGAGGCAGGTTGTGGTATAACGATGTATTGCCGACGAATTCAAGTGGAACGGAAATGCTGAACCCCAGTGCGGCAGCTTCTGCAGCGGTCGCCATCGGCTTTGTTCTTTTTGCTTTGATCACATTGGGCTGCAAGGGCATGTTTGATGTTTATATAAAGAGAAGTTATTGGCGATACGCCGCCTTGTTTATTGCAGTTATTTTCTTCGTTAGAGCGATTGGAGATTTCAAGTTTGTTGGCTTTTTCAAGGAGGTGAACACAACGAGGTTTGCATTGAATGATTCCTGGATCTTTTCACCACTGTGCCTGTTTGTTGGGTTAACCAGCTTAGCAATTTTTGCATTTGGCAAAGGCGATTTCCGACAGACCGGTTCATAGCAGTGGATGGATTGAAAATCTTAATTCGTTGTGTGATCTACTTTGGGATGAGAGTAAATGATTTGCTACATCGCCGGTAAAAACGTTTCTGCGGTCTTTGCTGAAAACGAATTTACGAGCGCTTCATCCACCTGTAATTACAGTTCATTCCCATTATGTAATCAGCTGACAACGCTGCTCCCGAACTTAGTGTCATGCTCAACGAAGGGAACTAATCACCCGAACAAGAATTCCAATGGAAAAAATATTATCGTCAGCGATTATCATTCTTATTGCAATGAGCTCTTGTAAGAAAGAGAGAGACACGAGTGTTGGCACGCAGGAGCCTAAAATGCAACACATCCAGCTCATGGATGCGGAGGTGGCACAGGGTGGCGCTAAATTCTTTGATCTTAACAATGACGGGAGACGCGATTTTGGTTTTAAAACAACTCTCGTGGGAGATCCATTGTTGCAGAGAGATAGGTTGTTGTTTGAAGTCTTCTCCGGCATTGGTTCTTTTTTGTTGAATAACGAGCATGAAGAAACGCCACCCCTACGAGCGGGTGACGAGATCGGCAATATTCATTTGGGGTTTGAATGGCATGAAATTTCCACCCTTGTCCTGACGGAAAAACACATGTACAATTCAGGTGAGATCGGCTGGGATGGAATATGGAAAACTGCAAACCACCGTTACCTTGCCATACGCCTCAAAGAGAACAACAGGGTATATTTTGGATGGATCGAATTGTCTTTTGACAAGGTAGGTGAGAAGATTATTTTACACCGTGCAGCGCTTTGCAGAGAGGCAAACAGAGAAATCAAAGCGGGAATATAACGCGATATAGAGCAGGTATATCTTGAACGGGTTTCGCGTAGGCATGCACCGGATGTATTCTGCCTGCTTAGACTTCGCCATACCGTTCTATGCCCAGGAAAGGAATGGATGGACTTCAAGATGTAGAAAGAAGCAGATTTGAACTCGAGCCCAGAATTAGAAAACTGAGCATATAGCATTATATTTAGAGAACGGCAACACGATAATGAGCAGGCAAATTGAACTGTTGATGAAGATTTTCGTATGCCTTCTCTTGTTTTTTCCTGGCGGTGCTTTCTCGCAAACCACTTGTCCGCCCAACCTCGGGTTTGAATTAGGTAGCTTCCAAAACTGGAAATTATACACAGGTCAGGTTGCAGCAGATGGTGCGCCTATTCTGGACGAGAAGGCAGGGAATCAGCGATTGATTTCTACTGCAAACTTCATTGATAAAGATCCCTACGGCGACTTTCCCTTAGCGGCTCCAAATGGCGGCAGCTACTGTATTAAAATTGGACACGATTTGCCGGATAAAAAGGCGGACCGGGTTACCTATTCTTTCCAGGTGCCTTCAGATCCGAGCAATTTCTCTATCGTATTCAATTACGCAATTGTGTTACAGAACGCCGATCACGAGGAACATGAACAACCAAGATTCACGGTTAAAGTATTTAATGAAACCAGGGCTGAGTATATCGAGTGTAGTTCCTTTGACTTTGTTTCTGAATATAATCAACCCGACTTTCTTGTTTCTGAAAAGGATAGGAAAGTATCTTACAAACCCTGGACTTCGGCTGCCTTAAACCTTAATTCCTACAAAGGAGATCAGGTACGATTGGAATTTACAGTTAATGACTGTGCTAAGGGGGGACACTTTGCCTATGCATACTTTGATGTGGTAGAAAAGTGTAGCAGTTCTGTTACAGGAAATGTCATCTGTCCCGGAGCAGATAACGTTAGCCTGCAGGCTCCGGATTATTTCTCGGCATATGAATGGTATACGGGCAACTTCAGTCAGTTGCTTGGAACAGGTAAAATCCAAACCATCAACGCACCGAACATCGGTGATAGCTTTGCTGTTGTACTGGTTCCGTTTACTTACCTCGGATGCCGCGACACCTTCTACACTAAGATCACTCCTACAGCAGATCCAATCCGTCTGGTGGTAAGAGACTCAGTTCACGGATGTAGCGATTTGGGGATAGATATCACACGTCCTGAGCTAACGCAAGGAAGCAGTATGTTTCTCGACTTTGAATACTATTCAGATGTCAATGCAAATCAGGCGGTGAAAAATCCTAATAAAATCAGCACATCAGGAACTTATTTCGTAAAAGCAGTAAACAAAGCAGGATGCATGCAGGTGAAGCCGGTGATTGTAAACATTTTCGACTCACCGTCGTTTGGCGTTATTAAACCACCAGCTGTTGCGTATCCTCAGACTGTAAACCTCGCCACGCTTACAGACAATCCCCAGCTGACATACACTTTTTGGGAAGACGAGGAGCTAACAAGACCTGTTCAGGACCCACGGGTAGTAGGTGAAAGTGGCATTTACTACATTAAAGGCGCAAATGTAGCGGGATGCTTTTCAATTGAGGCTGCGGAAATAAAGGTAACACCTGCTCTTTTTGTGCCCAACAGTTTCACTCCAAATGGCGACGGAAGAAACGACAGGTTTTTGTACAAGGCATTGGGAAAGTTCAAAGCAGTTTCATTTTTTAAAATTTACAACAGGTGGGGCCAGGAGATTTTCAATGCCGGCAACACCGGTGCATCATGGGACGGAACATACAACGGAAAACCGGTGGAAAGCGGTACTTATGTTTGGATGTTAAGAGCGACAGATTGGTTGAATAAAACGCATGTCGCACAGGGAACTGTGGTACTCATTAGGTAAAAGGCCAGAGACGATATGATGCTCGAAGAACTTGAAGTCTGCAGGATGGCTGATTGGCATTAATCTGGCATAAACTTGAAGCAAGTGC
>DASQNW010000368.1:0-3067 GCA_035644775.1 Chitinophagaceae bacterium
GCGGTATCAATACTGCCAATCCATTTGATGGTGTCATGTTCATCTTTAATGATGCCCGTCTCTAAGGCGATCAAAAGATTGATCACCTTAAAACTAGAGGCTGGCAGCGTCTCAGTAAAAGCATCTAAGGAATCTGTAAATTTCCACTGATTGTTTTTGTAGTCGTAAATAGTAGTACTACCCTGAACTTCACATTCTCTAAAGTGCCTTTGAAAATCATTTTGCCCGAATGAAGTACAAGGGCATAGAAACAGGTAGCTAAATAAAAGAAGTCGCATGAGCAGAGGTTTCTAAAAAGGTTATGTGCAAGGTAGTATAGCTTCGTAAATGCTGCTTCTCTTCAATTAACGGATCGTATCTTGTTTACCTTGTATTGCCTAGACAGAGTTCCTATTCCTTTCACTTTGAGGAAATGGTGAACAATGGCTGCCAGGCAATATTCAAACAAAATTTCGCACCTCCAATGGTTAGATTCAAACTTGGTACCGCCAATCTTAAAAAAACCAGGTGGGCATTGGCTGTCGTATTTCCTTTACTCATCTTCTCTAGTGCAGACGGTCAAACAAAATACCAGAGAGACTTCAATTATTACTGGCAAACCGTTAATGACAATTTTGCCTACTTCGACATTCAGAAAACAAACTGGGACAAGGTCAAACACATTTATCAGCCACTGGTCGATACCATAACAACCACCGAGGCCTTCGTTAAAATACTGGAAGAAATAAACAATGAACTATATAATGGACACATAAGCTTAAATACAAATTTGCCTTCATCTAACAGGCTCATTCCCACTGGTGCTGACCTATGGGTAGAGTATGAAAGAAAGCAGTTTATCATTGTTGCGGTAAGAGAAGGCTTTGGTGCTGAACTAAGCGGTTTAAGGCTAGGCATGAGAATAACACATTATAACGGTCAGCCGATAGACAATGCTGTTCAATATTTCCTTCCTAAGTCTGTGTCTGAGCACGATAAGAGTATGTATGAATATGCTGCCAATATGCTTTTAGCGGGGAGGCACAATACGGACAGAAGCATAACCGCACAATGGAAAGGTGTTGAGAAGATCTATTACGCAGATGGAGCGGCATATAAGAAAAACGTTGACTACTCTAAAGTTCTTGAATTCAGGATTCTGCCCTTTGATTTAGGCTATATCAGGATCAATAATTCCTTGGGAAACGATGCACTAATCAGTGCTTTTGATGGTGCGCTGGATAGTCTCTGGAATAGAAAAGGGCTGGTTATTGATTTAAGGGAAACGCCCAGTGGCGGGAATACAACAGTAGCGAGAGCTATGATGAGCAGGTTTATCGATAAAGAAATGCCATACCAAAAGCACAGCCTACCCAGTGAAGAAAAGCAGTATGGCATTAAACGCAGCTGGGTAGAACTGGTTTCACCCAGGGGAAAGATTTACAAAAAGCCGTTGGTTCTATTGGTTAACCGATGGACGGGAAGCATGGGCGAAGGCATAGCCATAGCTTTTCATGGTATGAAGAGAGCTCAGATAGTTGGAGATAAAATGGCCGGACTATTAGGGGCTATTTATTCGTTTAGCTTACCTGAAACAAACATTGGCTTTTCTATTCCAGTTGAAAAGCTGTTTCATGTAAATGGTACTCCCAGAGAGGATTTTAAGCCTCAGCACCTGGTAGTTGATAACAAAGGCTGCCTTCCATTAGCAATCAAGTTGTTGACAGAAAAGTCAAACGCTCAAAAACCAGCGACACCAAGATAATGTCAGTTGCTATTTCAAAAATGCAAGTGCTAAGCACACATGTGGGTGTCGATTGACTTTTATTTTAAGCTATCTACAGCAATCACGCCTACAGAAGGTATTTTAAGTAAGGAGCACATCATCAACATTTCTGGAACGTGTTTTGCCGCTATGTAGCTGCTGAAGCTTGTCTTTTATGTTAGTGAAACGGCTTTTTATTGGCAACATCGCTGTTGGATACCAGGTCATGAAGCATGATAATAAGCTTCATTTTATACCGAAAGAGTATTCAGTGCTCAATTGTACACCCCCCGAGTTCATAGTTGCTTTAGAAGATGACGAATATGTTTTCGTTCCCCGGGTAGAGGGGAGCCTGAGAGAACAGGTATTGCAAAACATCAATAGCTACATTGTGACGGAACATTAAACCGGCGCCTCGAAGAAAGCTCTACATATCGTGCTACAAAAAATGGGTTGCTGTTATTGGACAAAAAAGGCATACAGCAATAGGTTTGCTCCTTTTTTCTCTGGCCATTAGGGTTGGTCAACGAATGGTAGGACTTCGTCTTTCCAATAAAACGGTATCCCGCCAGGTGTCGCCCATTTTGCCAATCTTTTCTCTTCTCCCAACATGGCGAAACCCTAAGTCCTGATGTATTTTTACGCTTCCAATGTTTTCAGGAAAAATCCCAGCTTGTAGCGTCCAAATGTTATTGCTCTCGCTGAAATCGATCAACTTTTTTAATAGACTTCGACCTACTCCCATACCTCTATAATCTTCATGAACGTACACACTAACTTCACAAACCCCAGAATAAACAGGTCTGGTGGAGATTGCTGACAACGCTGCCCATCCGATGATGATCTGCTCTACTTCTGCAACAAAGCGAGGCTTTAATAGAAACTTGCTATTCCAATCTTCCCATTCTGGAGCCTGTGTCTCAAAGGTTGCATTTTTGGTTTCAATGCCTTGCTGGTAGATACTTTTTACCTGTATAAAGTCTTGTTGCTCTAGGTCGCGAATATCCAACTCAGGTGACATGTAGAGGTAAGGTTTCTTTGACTTATTTTTATGTTAGCAGATGTGGTGCATTTTTCAGATGCTAATCAATTCAAATGATCAATGAGCTCTTGAACAGAAGGCCTCTTGCTGATATCCCTGTTGAAGAAGCGGTAAATGATTTTGCCTTCTTTGTTCACTATATAAACCGCAGGCACAGGTAGCATGGCTTTATCTTTTTGCTCATTGATCTTTAAAAAATCCACATTCCATTTTTCAAGATAGGTGGTTCTTGTTTTCTCATCCACTTCATAAGAGACTTTGTAAGCTTTGGCAATCCTCAC
>DASQNW010000369.1:0-11678 GCA_035644775.1 Chitinophagaceae bacterium
ATAATCCTGGTCGAAAAACCTGTTGTTAATTGGCGGCTTGCTGAGATAACAGAGGTAACGGCACGGCCAGCTTTTTTAGCGGCAAAAACAGCGCGGAAGATCGCAGAACAATCATTGGTACAAAGCAAAAAAGCTGCTCAGCCAACTCTGTCATTACAAGCCAGGTACGCCTATCAGTGGCAGGTGCACAAGGGACAAGCCCTGCACTTCGACATGAGCACTGTTGGAGTCCGGCTTGGTGTGCCACTTTTTGCTGGCGGCTATTACAAAACAGCACAACAGAAAGCAGCCATTTTATCGGAGGCGGCTAAAATCGTGGAGCAGCAAAGCCTTGCACAACTGAAGAAAGAACAGGCCGACTGGATAAACCATTTTAACGCAGCGGCAAGCAAGCAAAAAAGCCTGCACCAAAAGATGGCTGCCACGACTGACAACCTCCGAATTGCCCAGCTAAGCATCCAGGAGGGCATCATGGAGTTTGAGGATTTCCACACTGTTTTTCAGGAGTGGCTCAGGGCACGGATGGAACACCTGCAGGTAGTAAACGAAGGCCTTTTCTATCAATTTCTGCTAACACAAAAACATTGATACGATGACACGTAAGAACACTTTACCATTTTTCCTGGTGTTGCTGCTACTGAGTTGCGGCAAAAAGCAAAAAGAGTTTCATCCTGAAATCAAACAACTCACCGAAGCTGTATATGCATCTGGCACGCTTGTACCCGAAAAGGAATACAAAGTAACTTCCTCAACGGAAGGGTATTTAGTTGAAACATTCATACACGAAGGCAGTGAAATAAAAAAAGGACAACGTCTATACCATGTCAGCAGCGCTACAAAAGACGCAAACGTTAGCACCGCAATCCAAATGGCAAGCAGAACCGAGGCATTGACCGGCACCGCTTCCCCAGTAATCAAGAGCCTGTACAGCAATCTTTCAGCAGCAAATCTGAAGGTAAAAAACGATAGTCTTCAATATGTCCGATACAAGAACCTGTTTGAACAGGATGCTGTTTCCAAAAGCAGTTTTGAAAAATGGCAGCAGCAGTACCTTACCGCGCAGCAGGAAAGAACCGCTATACTCGAGCAAATAAAAGCGCAGCAGCTTTCACTGAACATTCAACGCCAGGGAGCGGCTAATAGTGTCACGCTTTCACTAACAGAAAAAAACAACGGCAACCTGAAAAGCTTTGCAGATGGAATGGTTTACGAAGTGTACAAACATGCAGGCGACCGCGTTGCCCTACATGAGCCCATTGCCCTTATTGGAAGTGGCAAGACCATCGCCAGGCTTTCCGTGGATGAAGACGACTTTGGCAAGGTGCAGGCCGGACAGAAAGTGCTGCTTAAAACAGACGCCTTCCCCAATAAGATTATTGAGGCCCGGATTACAAAAATTTACCCGCTGCTGAACAAAGCCGACCAGACATTTCGTGTAGATGCGGAACTCATCGACACACTACCACTAGCTCTCTATGGATTGAACATTGAAGCCAATATTGTGACAGGTGAAAACAAAGCTGTGCTGGTTATTCCCAAAGCAGCTTTGTTGAAAGGTGATAGCGTAATAACCAAGGAAAAAGGAATTCTGAAAAAAATTAAAATAAGCAAAGGTGTGGAAGACAAGGATTGGGTAGAGGTAAAAAGTGGCCTTTCTGCAAACCATTTAATCGTTATACAATGAACTGGAAACTTGCCTTCAACATAGCCCTGACACATCTCTTTAGCAAGCGCAAGCAAACAATTGTTGCCATGATGGGTGTCATGTTTGGAATCTCCATGTTCATTACTATGATTTCTTTCATGACCGGAGTAAACCAATGGATGGAAGATGTTGCCATGGAAGGGACACCGCATGTGCGCATCTTCAACCCAATGCAGGTTAAGGAAGAAAAGATTATTGATGCCGTTTACTCAGGCAGCGACAATTGGCTGGTGGTAGCCCACCAAAAGCCAAGTAACAACCTGCCCAAAATAAAAAATGCCGGATTGCTGACGAAAGAACTGGAAGCCAGTCCAGAAGTGGAAGGTGTAGCACCGCAACTGGCAACACAAGCTTTCTTTAACAATGGACCCATAAAGATCTCGGGAAGTATTTCTGGGATTGATGTAAAAAAACAGCAGACACTTTTTAACCTGCAATCCAAAGTGGAAAATGGCAGTCTTGATGACCTGCTGACGGCATCCAATTCTATCCTGCTGGGCAGAGGCCTTGCTCACAAGCTAAATGCGGTTGTCGGCAACCGTGTTAACATCACTACCCCGGAGGGAAACACCATTTTGCTTAAAGTGGTGGGCACCTTTGCATACGGCATTTCCAACTTTGATGATACGAAGGCATTTGCCTCCATCCCCACTGTACAAAAGATTGTGCAAAAAGATCCCTCCTATGTTACCGACCTGCATATAAAGCTGAAGGATTACCAGCAGGCTAAAGCCTTTGCACGAAAAATAGAACCCCGCTTTGCTGTATATGCTGAAGACTGGGAAACAGCCAATGCATCGCTGTTGGCTGGCGATGTGATCCGTAACATGATGACTGGGATCATTTCTTTCACATTGCTGTTGGTTGCCGGTTTCGGTATCTACAACATCATGAACATGAATATCATGAACAAGATGAAAGACATCGCTATTCTAAAAGCCACGGGTTTTCAGGGAGTGGATATTGTGGGCATTTTTCTTCTGCAATCCATTATTATCGGAACCATTGGCGGATTACTTGGCTTACTGCTTGGCTATGGCTGTTGCTGTTTGCTGAGTGTAACCCCCTTCCCTGCAGGTGAATTCTGGCGCATGAATACCTTGCCCGTAAACTTTGACGGCCGTTTTTACGCAGCGGGATTGCTGTTTGGCTTTGTTACCACATTGTTTGCCGGCTACTTCCCCTCAATACGTGCCGCCAAGATAGACCCGGTCAAAATCATTCGTGGCTAACCCATTTAGAAATACCACAAAAACTAGTAAATGGAAACGATATTAAAAGCTTCATCCATTATTAAATACTTTAAAGAGCCTGAACCGTTCCAGGTACTGGATAATGTAAACTTTGAAGTGAAGAAAGGTGAGTTTCTCTCTATCGTTGGTAAATCCGGCTGCGGAAAATCAACACTTCTTTATATTTTGTCTACCATGGATACGGACTACTCCGGCAGACTTGAAATAAAGAGCGAAGCCTTGACAGGGAAAAGCCAAAATGCACTAGCGGCTTTCCGCAATGCACACCTTGGCTTTGTGTTCCAGTTTCATTACCTGCTGCCCGAATTTACCGTACTAAAAAATGTAATGCTGCCGGCCTTAAAACTGGGCAGATTCAGTAAAGCAGAGCTGGAAGAAAAAGCCCTGGCAAAACTGCGGCTGGTAGGTATGGACATGCATGCAGCCAAAATGGCTTCACGACTTTCCGGTGGGCAGCAGCAAAGAGTAGCCATTGCACGTGCCCTTATCAATGAGCCGGATATCATTATGGGCGACGAGCCAACGGGCAATCTCGACAAAACAAATTCACAACGTGTTTTCGAAATCTTCAAGCAACTTTCGGTTGAAAATGGTCAGACCATCATTACGGTTACACATGATACTGATTTTGCACAACGAAGTGACAGGGTAATTGAAATGCAGGACGGACAAATTCTCAGGGCCTGATGAAAAAGAACAGAGCACCTTATCTTGCCATTGCCTTTATTTGCGTTTTACTTGGCATTGCACGTGGCACCATTATAAATGAATGGCCCTGGTATGCGCATGTAGGAATCTATTTCTTCCAGGTAGCTTTTCTGATTGGTATTTGGGAACTCATTCAGGTGGTGAATAAAAAGCTAGAAAAATTTTACTCTTTTGAAGAAAGCCCTGTCACCCGTATCTGTCTTCAGGTATTGGTTTCCGTTCTTATTTTCCTGCCGGTTGTGTTCCTTTCTGTTCACTTAGCACGCCCTTACATGCCGGAATTTGTAGATAGCCGGTTCCTGACGTTGCTTTACATGCTGGTGCTTTTTGTACTGCTTTTTCTCAACTTTGGTTTTTATGCCTATCGCTTCTTCCAGGAGTGGAAACAATCTTCCGAGGAAAAGATGGCTTTGAAACTGCAGGCAGAAAAACTCCAAAGGGAAAAATCGCTGATGCAGTACCACCATCTGCGCAACCAGGTCAACCCGCATTTTTTATTTAACACCTTAACCTCGTTGGACGGCCTGATTGTTTCTGACCCCGAGCTGGCCTCGCAATTTGTGCGTCATCTTTCAAAAGTTTACCGCTACGTTCTCGAGCATTCGGAAAACGAAGTAGTGTCTTTGCATACGGAACTGGAGTTTATTGGGCATTACATTGCCATACTACAAATGAAGTTTGGCAAAGGCATTCAGTTTACTATCAACGTTTCGGACAAAACGAAAGAAAAAGGAATTGCAATGGTTACACTGCAGATGCTGATTGACAATGCCATCAAGCACAATATCGTTCGCTCTGCCACTCCCCTTTACATTACCATATCAGATGGAGAAGGCTTTATCTCAATAAAAAATAACAAGCAAATCCGGAAGCAACTGGAGCTCTCTACTAAAAATGGGCTGCACAACCTATGCACACTTTATCAATACATTTCCTCAATTGAGGTGCAAGTAAAGGAAACCGAAGAATTTTTCGAAGTAAAATTGCCGCTGCTATGAATGTGTTGATTATAGAAGACGAACCGCTCGTGGCTTTAAGCTTGAAAAAGCTGCTGCTACAGATTGAGCCGAAGGCTGTTATTTCTGGCCCGGTTGAAAGCGTCTCGGAAGCAAAAGACTGGCTGACAAAACACAAGGAGCCGGACCTAATTCTTTCCGATATCCAACTCTCCGACGGTATTGCGCTGGATATTTTCAAAGACAAGAATTATGGTCCCATCATCTTTACCACAGCCTACAATGAATATGCTATCCGCGCTTTCAAATTAAACAGTATTGATTACTTGTTGAAGCCTGTTGACAAAGCGGACCTGGAAGCTGCCCTGAAGAAATTTCACCTACTTAAGGCAAAATTCTCAAACGACAAGTATTTAATGCAGCTCACTTCTTTATTGGGAAATTTTCATGCTGAGAAAAAATACAAGGAGCGGTTTGCTGTGCATATTGGCCGGAATGTAACACTTGTGCCGGTAGAAGATACAGTGCTGTTTAACAAGGAAGAAATTATCTACCTGGTAAACAGGGAAGGCAAAAGATTTATCACCGATTACCGGTCGCTGGATGAAGTGCAGGAACTGCTTAACCCAAAGAACTTTTACAGGGCCAACCGACAAACACTTGTGCACCTGCCTTTTGTAGAAAGCTACCGAACAGATGATACAGGTAAGATCACCGTAAAAATGCGGCTAAGCAAAGCAGATGACATTATCATCAGCAAGGAAAAAGCAGCAGAATTTAGAAAATGGTTTGACTAGACTACCATTTATCACCATAAAACTAAAGACATGAAACATGTCATCATCGTTGGCGCAGGCTTCGCAGGACTGAACCTAGCTAAAAAACTCAATAGAAGTCCTCATTTTAAGGTCACACTGATTGACAGGTTTAATTTTCACCAATTTCAACCCCTATTTTACCAGGTTGCCACAGCAGGACTGGACGCCTCCAATATTTCTTTCCCGCTACGAAAGATCTTTCAGAAAAGCCCCAATGTGCAGGTTGTGTTAGCAACGCTGAAAGAAGTGAAACCGGAAGCAAAACAGATCATTACCGATGCAGGTGCTTTTGCCTATGATTACCTCGTAATGGCCACCGGCTGCGCCACCAACTTTTTTGGCAACGAACAACTGGAAGCCTATGCCTATCCCATGAAAAGCACGGTGGAAGCCCTTAATATCCGCCACAGCATTGTAGAGAACCTGGAGCTGGCATCAAGAGCAACCAATACAGAGGAAATGGAACGGTTACTGAACATTGTTATTGTTGGTGCGGGGCCTACAGGTGTAGAATTGAGTGGCACCCTTGCCGAAATGAAAAAGAACATTTTACCGAAAGATTTCCCTGAACTTGACTTCAGCAAAATGAATATTTACCTGCTTGAAGGTGGCCCTGATACCTTGCCTTCGATGAGCGAAAAAAGCCGCAAAAAGAGCAGGCTTTATTTGAAAAATTTAGGAGTACGGGTATACACTCAAACCAATGTTTCGGCTTATGACGGGGAGAAAGTGCAACTGCAGGATGGCAGGGTAATTCAAACAGCTTTTGTTATTTGGGCAGCAGGCATTTCCGGCAATACGCCGCAAGGCATTCCTGTAGAAACAAGAGCCAAAGGAAACCGCATTAAGGTTGACCGGCACAACAGGGTTCAGGGCCTGAAAGATATTTTTGCTATCGGCGATGTTGCTTACATGCAATCACCTAATTACCCGGATGGACAACCGCAGGTTTGTAATGTGGCCATCAAGCATGCAGAAACACTGGCGTATAACCTGGAGCAATGGCAAAAAAGTTCGGGTAAAGAAAAGGAATTTGAATACAAGGATCCTGGTACCATGGCAACCATTGGAAGGAACCGTGCTGTTGTTGACAACTTTCCTTTTAGCGGAGCCCATTTTGCAGGTTTTTCCGCCTGGTTTTCGTGGATGGGATTTCACCTGTTACAACTGATCGGTGTAAAAAATAAGGCGCAGGTTTTTATCAATTGGGTATACCAGTATTTTACCTATGATCAAAACCTTCGGTTGATCTTTAAAAATTCTTACCAACCAAAAAGAAAAAAGAGAGAGGTGGAGGAGTTGCAACGATTGTAAAAGAGTATTGCCAAAGCACCGCAATTCTCTAATTCGATTTTGATGCTCCCTGACATGGATCATTCATTTATTGCTTGCCGAGATGATAAGTCACTCAAGAAATTCTATAACTATTTAGAGTACGTCTTTAAATTAGATCAAGAGCTACTTTCAAATTGTATTTGATTGTCTCATCAAGTTCCTCCGGAATTTTCCCCCCTTCTTAATTAAGCGTCTGTTGTCTATTGATCTGATCTGATCAGTCATGATATCAAGATTCTCTTTTCTGTTTTGCCAAGCCTTTCATCAGATGAACCCTTAAGATCTTAGCTTCGGGGTGTACGTCCTTAAGCCTTCAAAATCTGCTAATACCGTCATTGATTCTTTTCTTACAAGACGGAATTCTTTCTTCAAGTCTTTAGCAAAAGCAACAAGCAGCATTTTTTGAAAACGATCAACAGGCGGCTGATGTAGGATCCCAATAAATCATCAAAAAGAGTAAATTCCAAATTAATGGAAAAAAAACGCCTGTATCCTCCTATTGCTTTTGCCTTCATCCCGAAAACTATTAAAAAAAATCCCGGCTCACCTACAGTGCAACCGGGAAATAGTAAGAGCTTACTTGGTTCGTTATTGACAATGTACATTTGGATTGAACGGCATGAACATGCCCGATGGATTATGTTCGTACAGCCACACGTGCAGGCTCCAGTGCGATGGAAGACCAGGCACACCGTCGACATCGAATGGCTGGCTGCCAAACATAGGAGCAGCCTGGCCAGTGTTTATTACAACGTACTCCAATGCTATGAGGCGCAGGTTTCCATTAGGACCAGGAGCATAAAGAACAGCCTCTGGCTTCAGCGGATCAAATACACCATCAACAAGGTTAGGATTCACCCAGTGAATGCCCATTCCACCGAGGTGAGGTACAGAAACGCAATGTTCATCAGGAACGTACCCTGCCTTGATGGCTTGGGTGGTGGAATGAAATCTTGATGTAGCTTTCTTTACATCTTTCAACAACTGTTCATCGGTTGACTTTTTTGTACCTGCAGATGACTCGTTAGCCTGTTTTGAATTTTTCGAAGCGATTTTGTCTTCTGCTGTTTCATTTCTAAGTTCCTTGGTGCAGGATGTAGACAAAAACAATAGCGATGCCGCAAGTAGGATTTTGCCGGAAAAAAAATTCATTCTCATGGTTGAAGGTTTATGTTATAAAATAATATCCTTTGCTGGGAGGGTACGGAGTAGGTTAGCCTTGTTATTAGTTTTCGAATTTAAACACAATAGCTTGTACTGACATCGGGTGAGCTTGATGATTTGAGCAGTTGGGTGCATCAACTGTGCTGATTATAGCATGAACAGGAATCACGCTTGTACAAAAACATTAAACGCTGGATTATTCGCAAACCGATTCAGATTCAACACCTCTACAAGGCTCGTGAGTAATTTTCGTAAGAGCCCAAAGACTCACGAATTACTCACTGGAATTTTGGTTCTTTTTGGTTGATTTGATACATGAGTAATATAAAAAAGCCTGCAAATCAATCGAATTGCAGGCTTTAGCTTCTTTTGGTATCGTTTCTGGCGGAGAGAGAGGGATTCGAACCCCCGGACCTGTTACAGTCAACGGTTTTCAAGACCGCCGCATTCGACCGCTCTGCCATCTCTCCGGCGCAAAAATAGGTGCGCCGGGTGTATCAGCAAAATCAAAACTTTACAACAAATGCTATTTTTCCAGGGGCTCTTTCTCTTTCACCACTGCTAAATCTGTAAGGTTGATTTGCATGGGCAGCAATCCAATCTTCACGACAGCTTTCTTTCCTCTCAATTCTAACACCAATCCCACCTGCTGGTTACGCTTCATAATTACTTTATCACCCACCTTTACTTCTTCCGCTACTTCTACAAACTTTGATTCTATTTTCTTTTGCATCTTAGTCTTGGCTTTCTGTTCATTCCTGTTGAACAACAATGCAGCCATTGCCTTCACTACCTTCTGCTTTTCCTCGACTGCCTCAGCCTTCTTCCACTCAACTACCATTTGCTTCAGTTTGCGTTCCATGTCTTTTAGATACAGAATTCGGTCTTCTGTTATTTTGTTCTGCTGCTTCAACAGTTCTACTTGCTGGCTGTGCTTTTCTTTATTGATCAAGACTTCCATTTCTTTCTTCAACCGCTCGTTTTCTTTCAACAGTTGATGCAGTTCTCTCTGCTTCGCTTCCACCTGCCGCAGGTCCTGCTCTGTTCTGTTTAATAGCTTATCAAGCCGAAAATGATCTTCATCTACTAACTGCCTGGCACGATCAATAAGCTTCTTATCCAACCCGATCCTTTGCGCAATAGCAAACGTGTATGAACTTCCAGGCTTGCCCACAATGAGCTTGTAAAGCGGCATCAAAGTTTGCTCATTAAATGCCATGGCGCCGTTGAGGATACCTGGGGTTTTGTTGGCCATCACCTTTAAATTCAGGTAATGGGTGGTAACAATCCCAATGGCATGCTTTCGTGCCAGTTCTTCCATGATTACTTCAGCAAAGGCACCGCCTAAATTAGGATCGCTCCCACTACCCAGTTCATCGATGAAGAACAGCGTTTTGCCACTGGCTGTTTCCATGAAATGCTTCATGCTCAGTAAATGGCTGCTATAGGTGCTTAGTTCAAACTCGAGGCTTTGCGTGTCACCGATATGAATCATCAGCTGCTTGAAGATGCCAAATTCGGAGGAAGGATGCACGGGCACAAGCAATCCGCTCTGCACCATCATCTGCAACAATCCTACTGTCTTCAGCGTAACAGTTTTACCTCCCGCGTTAGGGCCGCTGATCACTAAAATTCGCTGACTACTATTTAGTGTCAAATCGACTGGAATGGTATCTTTCCCGGTCTTTTTGTTGTACAATAACAAAAGAGGATGGAACGCTTTCACCAGGTGCACATGTGCTTTGTCCATGACCACCGGGAATTCTGCATTAATATCGAGGCCAAACTGTGCTTTGGCTCGTACAAAATCATATTCTCCCACAACAGAATGATAGGTTGTTAGCAGAGGAGCGTAGCCCGATAGTCGCGCTGTTGTTTCTTTCAATATGCGGTAAACTTCCTTTCGTTCATCATTTTCTAACTCGTACACCTGGTTATTCAATTCAATAGTTTCCTCCGGCTCAATAAAAGTGGTACGTCTGCTTTCGCTCTCACCATGGAAAATCCCTTTCACAATTCTCTTCTGCTCTGCATTAACGGCCACAACGCGGCGGCCGTTCATAAAGCTTTCCTCAATTTCTGCCAGGTAACCTTGTTTTTGCAGACGCGACACTACCCGATCAAAAAGTCGCCTCAGCTCATTTCGCTTGCGATAAAGATTCATGCGAATAGATTGCAGTTCATGCGAGGCATTGTCTTTCACGCTGCCGCTTTCATCGATTACATCATTAATTAGTTGTAGTATGGCTTTCTCATAATAAGTTGGAGCAATAATTTGTTGCATTGCCTGGTAGGCGATGCTTCGTTCCGCATCGAACCAGCGGAAGATCGCTTCCATACTGACTGCAAGCTTGCGAAAAGCAACCAACTGCTCACCATTTAAAACAGCACCTTCTATTCCCAATAGTTTTAAATCTTTTGAAAGATTCAGCACATAGTCATTAGGAAAGTGAATATTGTTTTGAATCAGCTGCTTATACTCATGTGACTGTTTTAGCTCCCGGTCAATAAAATCCTTTCGCGTATGTATGCGTAGTTCAAGTGCTTTTGACCGTGCAAACTCGGAGCGGCATTTAAGATGAAGGAGGTTTTTGATCTTGTCAAACTCTAACTGTAAAGACGCCGATTCGGGGTATAACTTCATTGGAGAAGAAAACTGCAAAGGTAAGACCAGAAATACAGAAGAAGGAGCGCCATAGTGGAACACGCCACCAATCCGAAACTGAATAATGCTCACAATTCATCAGCACTTCTCTTAAGGAACTGCCAAACTTCAACGAAACCTTGTGTTAAAAGCAAGTTTCCTTATTTTTCATATTAGATTGAGACGTGAACTTTGCCATTCAACCATCCGCGATGATTAAATCAGCCTTATTAGTTCTATTGTCATTAAGCCTGGGGGCGTGTACATCGGAGAATAAATACAACACAATGAGTGCTTCTTTATTGAATACGAGCAACGGGATTTCAGAAAAAATTGATACGGCTACTTTCGGCACAGGATGTTTTTGGTGTACTGAAGCTCTTTTTGAGCAATTGAACGGAGTGGTAAAAGTTACCTCAGGCTTTTCAGGTGGACACGTAAAGAACCCCACTTACAAACAGGTATGTACAGGAGAAACAGGGCACGCGGAATGTGTACAAATCTTTTATGAACCCGACAAGATCTCTTTCGATGAACTTTTAGAAGTGTTTTGGCAAACACACGATCCAACTACACTGAACCGGCAGGGATTTGATGAAGGAACTCAGTACAGAAGCGCTATTTTCTACCACAGTCCTGAGCAAAAGGAAAGAGCAGAATTTTACAAAGAAGCGCTTAACAAAGAAGGTGCTTTTAAGGACCCAATTGTTACTGAAATCGCTCCGGCGCAAAAATTTTACACTGCAGAAGACTACCACCAGGAGTACTATACCAACAACAAGAATACAAATCCTTACTGCGCCGCAGTGATCCGGCCAAAACTCGAGAAATTTCAAAAGGTCTTTGCTTCAAAACTGAAGAAGAACTAAACCTATTTTCAACTTCGGGCTTCTCAAAAAGGCAAACAACTATTTTCCTGCAGCCATTGCCGCTTTACCACTGCACTTCTTGTACAGGGAATTTAAATCTGTAACTTGATGTAAACTATGAAAAAGCTTCTGCTCTTTTGTTGCTGCCTCGCCATTTGCAGTTTATCATTTTCACAAAACAAACTTCCAGTAGTCCATACGCTTACGGAAGGAACAGTTACAAGCT
>DASQNW010000370.1:0-6708 GCA_035644775.1 Chitinophagaceae bacterium
TACGAATGGGTCCGCGTTTCCTTAGCCTACCAAAACTTCAATGTGAAATTTTATGTCGATACCACCATAAGCGGTATAACAGTAAAACAACAGTTTCCAGGTACCGCAGCAGGCTTTATTGGCTTTAACACTTACATAAAAACATTAAAAATAAAAGATCAGAGTATTGTGGTGAATGCAAACAAAAAGCAAGGTTTCTGGGGCTTTGAAACAGCCATCACTTACCTGGGTACAACCTATCCATACACTACTTCAGGCCAGGCAGCTGAAGGTGCTACTACAGTAGTAAACCCGCTCTTTGCAACTTCGCCCATACCACAGGGATCCTGCGTCGTCACGTCTAAGCTTGCACCTGAAAAGCTGACCATAACAGGAAAAGAAACTAAGGATGTCGTGATTGAGATCTCCCTTTCCACGAACAAAAGTTTTGAATGGGAAGAAGTAAAGGAAGACGGATTATGGGAACCAGCAAAGGGAGAAAAAGTAGTAGATATGGGAATACGCGGCATGCTTTCGGTGATCAAATGATGCAACAAGTTACCACGTACTATTATCGCACGACCGCAAGAACGAACTATTACGATGTTGTTTATTATAGATCAGAGGGCGAGGTGTTATCGCACATATTTAGTTCCCTGTGGTTTTGAGCCCCACCCGGAATGAAATAGCAGGGAGCGAGGGAGAATCCCGGGCACAATTGTGTGGGCTTGGTATTGTGAGTTATGTAGTCCGTTTGTGCCTATTAACAAAAGGCCCCTCCAAAAGGAGAGGCCGGTTTAAACTAATCACACGTTGTAAACTAAAGATCTCAGTGATTTGTAAGGATTTATTTTGCATGTTCTTCATGTACGTTTAGTTCTCCCTCCATGATGTGGATTACTTTCCATGACGCTGCATCTTCTACAGTTACAAGATAGACTACTGCAGCCCCATTAATTATCTCCTTAGCAGATGTAATAGCAACATCATAATAGCTGCTTTTAACCATTCTCTGTATTGTTGCAGGCACATCCTTCGCCGTGTAATAACGCATCTGGCTTACTACGTTTCCTTTTTTGTTCAGAAATGCCCAATGTTGAATGCCTTTGTCGGAATACCGCACGGTGTAGCCGCTGGCGGTTTTGATCCACACATCATTTATAACGCCCGGAAACTCCATGTGGAACCTGCGTTGGGCTGGAGTAATCATGGTGTTCCTGGAGGTGTTTTCAGTGGCAGTCGCTGCTATCTGGATACGAGACACATTGGCCAATTGTGCGCCTGCTTCACTTGCGAAAACTGTTGCTACAAGACCTGCGATAAGGAGAAATTGCTTTTTCATGTTATTAGCTTTTGATGTTTTTAGAATGTTGTTTTGAATTGTAGATTAAAGCTAACTCGATGTGGTGCCGAAAAGGAGTGCCGGTGAGTAGTTGGTAAGACTGGAAAGCAGATGGAGGAAATGAGAAAGTTTGCTGTTGTAGGAAAGATATCGATCTTGAGCAGAAGCTAAATTGCTAGCTTTTGAAAAACGTCGTGAGCTATTGCGGGTCGCTAAAACAATTTGAGTAGAGCATCCTTACGGCTTCGGGAGACACTGACGGTGCTTCCATCAGTCATGACTAGGTACCCACCTTCACCACGAACGTACTTGACCACCTCGTTTAAGTTTACCAGATGGGAATGGTGTACGCGTATAAAAGACGGAAAATCCTGCAATTGTTCTTCCATTTCCTTAAGCGTTCTACAGGCAGTGACTTTGATCTTATTTTTAAGAAAAAGGTGTGTGTAATTATCATTGGCTTCACAACGTACCACTTCTGTGGCGGGCACCAGCTCGAAGCCTTCCACGGTGGGTACAGCTACTTTATTGAATTGATGATCCTTTCTATTAATCTGGCTTAATAGCATCTCAAATTGTTCAGCTTTGTATGATTTGCGCTGCAACTGAACCTTTCGAACCGCACTTGCCAGTTCTTTAGGATCAATAGGTTTTAGCAAATAATCAAGTGCACTAAACCGAATTGCTTTTACGGCATATTGATCGTAGCTGGTAGTGAAAATAATGGAGAAAGATATTTCGCTGAACTGTTCCAGCATTTCAAAACCATTCATCCCCGGCATTGCTATATCAAGGAATACCAGGTCAGGTTTGTGTTTCCTGATGGCCTGCAAACCCGTGGAGGGAGAGCTGCATTGTTCTAATATCTTCACATCAGGAGCATACTCTTCCAGCAGAATGGCGAGAGTTTCAAGGCAATGGAGTTCGTCGTCTACAAGGATGGCATTAATCATACAAGAGCGGAATTTGTATTAGCACCTCTGTTCCGCCGCTGGCACCATCGGGGAGCACAAGGTCAGTAATGGTAATGGCTGATGCGGTAGATGCATTTTCCTGCATCATATTGATCCTGCTGGCTGTTATCTGCATGCCCATTGATTTGTGCAATGAAGCAGATTTGCTTTTTAGTTCTGCTGCTTTTTTTCTGCCTACCCCGTCGTCTGTGATCTTACACACCAAAAAGAGGTCCTGCTCATAAACCTCTATACTTAAATGTCCCCGCTCTTGTTTATGCATCAATCCGTGCCAGATGGCATTTTCTGCATATGGTTGTATAATCAACGGCGGCACTTTCACCGCTGAAACATCAAGATCCCGCGACGTGCTAACACTATACTCAAATTTATTATCAAAGCGTAGGGATTCAAGCTCGAGGTAAAGTCTTAGTGCATCCAACTCGCTCTCTAAACTAATCAGAGGAGATTGCGAGTTTTGAAGAATATGCCGCACCAGGCGTGCAAATTTGGTAAGGTATTCCGAGGCCTGGTATCTGTCATTTTTTAGAATAAACCTGTTGATGGCGTTTAGCGAGTTGAAAATAAAATGAGGATTCATCTGCGCACGTAGTGCCTGCATTTCCAAATCGGTTGATTGCTGTTGTAGCATCGCCTTGGTCCTTTCGCCTTCCACGGCCTGTAAAGTCAATTGGTGTTGCAGTTGCTGTCTTTCATTTTTGCGCCTCAGCAAAATGTTCCTTAAAACTATCAGCCCCAATACCAGAATAAAAAACACCGCCGCGATAAGTACTCTCCTTAACAGTGTCTCATTTCTTAGCCTCGCCTGCTGTATTTCTTTTTCCTTACTTATCAATGCAATCTGTTGCTCAAATTTGTATGCTGCAAATTTGCCCTTCGCCTGGTCATTTAGCACCGAGTCTTTCATAGTTGCATACTGTCTGAAGTACCAGTTAGCACTATCTTTTCTTTGCAACCTGTCGTATACTGTGGACAATATTTGGTACCCGTCGCGAATGTACTGGCGGGCCTTAGTTTCGAGGGCCATGTGCAATCCCCATCGCCCGTAGCGTAAGGCCTCTTTGTTGTTATTCATCGCTAGATGAGTCTTACCAAGGTCGAGCGCTGCCCTCATGATCTCATTGCGATCGGCAAGTTTCTGATGTTCTGCAAGCCCTTGCTCAAGGTGCTTTAGTGCCCTTTTATATTGCTTCTGCAGATAAAGACATTCGCCGGTGCTCACGAGGTATACACGTTCATATGCAGGCTTATCGGCAGCTGGTTTAAACAAGCGATAGTAGTGCCATGCAGAATCGAACTGGCCAAGATTACTAAACACCTCGGTAAACTCCATCTTAAACCAGATGTCTATATCCCTTACTACGCGTTCGTGTCTTGTTTCTTCATCATCCATCTGCAAAATCTGGCGAAAGTAACTTAGGGCTTGGGGATAATCTTCAATCAGCATGTAAAGCTGCGCCATGCCGTACAGGGCATGCATAATGCGAATTTTATCTTTCGACTTCACTGCTAAATCATAAACCTGCTGTTCATATTCAAAGCTCTTTTCATAATCACCTTTTTGCCGGTTAATTGCAAACATCCAACCAAGCGCACTGAATACGCCCGTTTGGTCGTTTTGGTGCAATGCCAAATGATGCTGCTTCTGTGTAAACACCTCTGCCTCGTCAAACCTGCCCTGAGCGAATAAGGTGTAAATAAGATGGTTGTATAATGTATCTATGCCTGATTTATTAGAGGCTCTTTCAAACCATTTTAGTGCTTCTATGCCAAGACGTTCCGATTGAAGGAAATTATCATCAAAATGCTTTGCTATTTGAGACTGATGCATGAGCGAAATGGCAATACCCCGGGCATAATTCAGGACGTGCGCTTTTTGGTAAGCCAGGGCAGCATACAATTTTGCTGAATCCTTCTTTTCACGGGTGATATAGAGTAGGCTAAGGACATTTAGTGCATCTACGTGACTGCTATCTTTATGTAAAGACAAGGATTGCCTCACGTTCCTAATATCAGCCTCCTGGGCAATGCAGCGGCTACTACCAGCCTGTAGTAGCAGCAGGCATATAAACAGGTACTTGACATACATCGCCAAGTTCCCAACAGCGAGTGGTTGATTACTATCTGACACTTATTCTGAAGTTAGCTGTAAGTTGGATATACTACCAAAACTATATCCGACTCAGTCACTGATTCTAAAGGGTGAGTAGTTTGCAATATTGAGAGGTAGTTGGCTGAATTAAGTGGGCAAATGGCAGCTTCGATAAATTTCTCCAGTCAATTTCACCATCCTTCGTCAAAGTCAAGCAAGGCAAACGTGCCAAGGCGATGCCCACACAGAGACCAAAAAGCAAGTGTGTGCTGCTATGGTACGGGAAACCTGCCTCCTGCAATACCGAATTCAAATTACACAACATGATGTTAAAAGAAATCGTCCATATCTTTACAGACGCTGCGCCCGATAGGAATATTGACAAGCGCCTGGAAATGAGTTTTACATAGCAGAAACATTGCGCCGCCGTTTTTTGAAGAACAGACAGGGAGGATTGAACTATGTAAACCTTCAACACCCAAACACTAACTTATGAGAGAGTTTCCAAAGCTGGCAATTGTCCAACTTGCTGTTTGCTTCCTATTTGCATACAATTCACATGCGCAGGTACAGGTGTCTGGCCACGTGGTAGACAGTGCTGGGAGGCCTATAGAAGGAGCAACAGTTTTAATACTAAAGCTAAATGACTCCTCTCTTGTGAAAGGATCTGTATCAAAGAACAATGGCAGCTATCTTTTCGAGCAGATTCTGGCAGGCGAATACTTAATCAATTCCAGCTACTCGGGCTACAACGATGTTTTCAGCATGCCTGTGCATGTGGGCAATGCAGCCATCTCCGTTCCTCCCTTAAAAATTATAGAGCGACAAGTGCAGCTTGCAGGTATTACTGTCACGGCTAAGAAGCCTATGTTTGAACAGAAGATCGACAGAATGGTGATCAACGTCGCCACCAGCATTACCAATGCAGGAAGTACAGCTCTTGACGTGTTGATGCGGTCGCCGGGTGTCACTGTTAATCAACAAACCAACACCTTGTCGATGAACGGCAAAGATGGAGTGTTCGTGATGCTGAATGGCAAAATAAACCGGATGCCCATTACAGCCCTTGTTCAGATGCTGGCTGGAATGAGTTCAGCTAATATTGAAAAGATCGAATTGATCACCACACCTCCGTCCAACTTTGATGCTGAGGGAAATGCGGGTTTCATCAACATCGTTTTAAAGAAGAATACACAATATGGTACTAATGGTTCGTTTTCCACTACTGCGGGTTATGGATTTACCGGAGGCCCTGTTTTCGGTGGCAGTATCACTGTCAATCACAGAAAAGAAAAGTTGAACCTATACGGCGACTATTCGTTCAACAGGCTAGTTCCAAATACTTATGGAACCATGTATCGCAGGGTGGTTAATGGCAGCAACGTGGTGGAAAACTATATGAATACGGTTAGGGATGATTTGAGGCGCAGCCACAATGCCCGGATTGGGTTGGATTACGATGTAAGCAGAAAAACCACTGTGGGCGTGTTGGTGTCCGGCTTTGGAAATATTTATGCGATGGATGCCGTTAACAAGAGCAATATCTTTTTAAACAATAAGCCAGATACTATTGTTACCATTGCCCAAACCGAGCGCCATCCTTTAGATAACTACAGCATTAATTTAAACGTACAGCACCGGTTCACTCCAAACGAACAGCTTTCGGTGAATGCGGATAACATCTATTTCAGAGATGCAAACAAACTCGATTACTTCAACTCTTTTTTTAATGGCAACGGTGGCTTCCTTTACAATGATAAAACCAAAAGCAGGAAAGAAACGCCAATAAGGTTTTTTGTAACAACAGCTGACTATTCGAAGAAGATTGGAGACAAAGCGGATATGGAGGCAGGAGTTAAATCTACTGTCTCCAATTTTGTAAACGATGTGAGTGTGGAAAGGGAAGTTCAAAATACATGGACTGTTGATGAGGACTTTACATCAAAGCATAACCTGGATGAAAGCATATTTGCGGCCTACACTTCCTTTATAGTTAAGCTCAGTGAAAAAACAACCACTAAGCTGGGGGTACGATATGAATACACGAATTCAGTTTTAGAGTCTGAAAGCAGGCAAAGAATTGTAGACAGGCATTATGGTAATTGGTTTCCCAGTTTTTTTCTTTCTCACTCTATCAATGAGAAGAGATCATATAATATTTCTTACAATCGCCGCATCACCCGCCCCACGTTTAACGACATGGCGCCGTTTATTTATTTTGTTGATCCGAATACTTTCTTCTCGGGCAATCCGGCACTTCAGCCTTCCATTTCCAATGCCATAAAGATCGATCAACTGTTCAAAAGATTCATTATATCAGG
>DASQNW010000371.1:0-1861 GCA_035644775.1 Chitinophagaceae bacterium
ATTTCGAAAAAACGAGTGTGGTTTTTTCAGCACCCATGGCCATGAAAAATCCGTACTTGCCAGCTGGAAGCGGCTTGCCTTCTATAAACACATCGGAGCTAAATTCAATAGTGGTGTTTTCATTAGCGCCAGCCCTCCATGGTGCCGCCTTGCTGGTACCGTAGTGCAGGTCGGCAAAACCATAATGCACCAACTGACCCCAGATTTTACCCTCCCGTCCTTTAACGGCTGGCCTTGAGTAGTCAACCCTGACAGTAGTAATACCGATGTTTTCGGAAACAGATGCTTTTTTGTTTCCATCTGCAGGCAATGTTATTTGAGCCTGTGCCAGACTTACGCAAAACAAAAAGATGAGTATTGCAGCAGTTGTTTGTTTCATTGTGACCTTATTGTTGAATCTCGCTGATTGTATTTAGAAGAATGAGTTTACTAGTACAAAATAACGGTGATCAATGCATCTTCTTTGTGTTTCAACTTCAACAAGATTTTCATGTTGACTCAGAAATAATAAACCGCCCGTTCTCGCTTACACTTGAAGGTCTTCGGCCTTTAGCAATGACCGGTGCTGGTCAGCCGTTGGTCCAAAGATGAAACCAAGTAGATAATTGATGATTTTCAATTAATTAGTGTGATTACTGCTGAAGGAGGTGTCTGTTTTTGATACAGATCTGTTCGGTTTTAGTACTAAATAAGATTAGAGGAGCTCGTTTGATTGATTGCTGTAGTCCATCATCGCTCATAAAAGTTTTGCATCACAATCATGGCAACCAAAAATGCAATTACAATCAGCGCCTACTTTACCGACTCAAACCAAAGCAATTGGTCGATGGGAACGTCGAATCTTTTTTTTGCAGGCCCTTTAATAATCCTTCCATGCTCACTTCTCCATCTGCCCTTGGGGAAAACCACAGTTCTTGCGTTTTCTCTCGAAAGCACCGGTGCAACCAGGTATTTATCTCCCAGCATAAACTGGTCTGCATTTTCAGCAAAGCCCTGGTGCGGAAACACGTATTCCATACTTCTCACCACTGGCTCGCCCGTGTGCGCTGCCGACTTTGCCAATTGAAGAATATAAGGTGTAACGCGCTGCCTTAACGTGACGGCTTTCTTCACCGCAGCAAAATTGGTGCTGTCTAAAATTCTCCACGGGGCCACTGAAAACTGCATCATAGGCATCAATGCATGACATTGAGCAGAACGAACAATAAGTTTCTGATCGAGTTTTGCATCACCGATGAAGGATGTAAAGTCTCCTCCGCCTATCATGTCGGGGCATGTAAAGGCGTATCCCAACAAACCTGCTGCAGTCATATCCGGCACAAGGGTTTGCAGATCTTCCCAGGTATGTAGTTTATCACGCAGTCGTTCGGCCAACGGCTGCCCTCCCATTTTCCACATGGCCCTATATTCATTCAGCGGGAACTGCAGGCCCAGGCGTCCCCACAGTTCAGAATGCTCATTAGGTGTTATTTTTTTATAGGCCACTGACTGGGGCGGATAATATTCCATATCGCCTGCGTCTAACTTGAATCCATCCACACCATATTCCTGCTGCAGTTTTTTCAGCTGACCTGCAAACCAGTCGAAAGCATTTGGATTGCTAAAGTCCAGTTCTGCGCTATAGCCGTTCCACCAACGTATGATTGCAGCTTCTTTTGCAGTGGCCCATGTGAGCGTTGTGTCGCCCTTGTTATCCAGCAAAACCGCCTTTGCTTTGAACAACTCCCTGAACTCTTCTGAATCGGGGCGAATAAAAGGACACACCCACACCATCACTTTAAAACCGAGCTTGTGCAATTCGCTGATCATTGCTTTTGCATCCGGGAAACGGTCTTTGCGAAATTCGAATCTTCCATAATAG
>DASQNW010000372.1:0-5789 GCA_035644775.1 Chitinophagaceae bacterium
CCAAGGCTTACGAAAAAGTCAATATCCGGAGTAAGGTCCTGTGAAGAAATGAACGTGGTAGTGGTTGAGGGTAACGAAATGGAGCTATTGATCTCGTCGAGAAAAGGTTGAAACACCACCGGTACGATGCCTTCCCTGTCCAGTTCGTCAAAAAAAACCTGAATGTCTTTTTGCTGGGTCACCTCCAGCACTCTACTGTAGATAGCTACCTTCAAAACCTTGTATTTTGGTGGGCAGGCACACGAATCAGAAGTAATTCTTCCGGTGTAAATATAGGTCGTTTTGACCTAACTGGTTGAAGCTCCACTCTACCCTGAAAATGAAGTCGTAAAAGGTGATGATGTCGAGCCCGACCCCGCCTGAATACAGCATTCTGTTGCACAACATATTCTCCCCCGGTAAAGGATTATAAACATAGCCACTGTTTCCATAAATCTTCCCAAAGACACGAATGGGTATGTTGTTCAGTTTTTTTATTCTTTCAGAAGAGAGCCGAATCTTGGTGTTAACCAGTTCCCTGGAGAAGATCACCTTTGTGTAACCGCCTGCTACGCCATTTACCACGAAATATTCATACCCCTGCATGAACATGTCGTTGAATCCTAAAAATTGCTGATTTATATAAGGTTGCCGAAACGGCACCTTAATGCCACCTGCCGTTCTAATGTTCAGAAAATACTTGTTGGTCAATGGCCAGGTTGCGGAGGCTTTGGTTGTTAGCTGCCAAAGATTCATCTGGTTGTTTATGCCCCGCTTGTAAAGGCCGATTTCTGCCGCATACCCCTTAGTGGGATAAGGAATGTAATCTACATTGAAGTGATACATTTTATAGTAAAACTCCGGGTAGTTCATGGTTTTCTGCTGATGCGGAGAAAACTGCGGGTTGATCGTCAATATAGTGTCGGGAACTGCTTCCGAAGTATAACCTATACCAAAGGTGTGTTTGGTCTTTATAGCTCGCCTATAGGAGAGTTCTGCAAAACCCTTGGTGAAAGAGTGCACGTACTGTTCATCGTTTTTGAAGAACAGCCGTTTGTTATCCGTGGTGATATAATCTAATTGCCTGTTCTTGCCTGTCGCAAACCCAAGGCTCGAAGTCCATTGTTGATCTTTGTCCAGAATAAGATTTCTATACGACAGCGACAGTTGCTTTGTATACCCATTCATGAAATTAAGGCTGAGCTTATCGTTTCTGCCTGTAAAATTGTTATGGGTGATCTTGACCCCGTAGTTTACTCGTTCCCAGTCCATGTTCTGCTCTTTTATCCACTCACCAAAGCTTCGATCAACTGTTTTTACGAAAGGAAAAGGGAAGATATACCACCGCTCTCTTACGCCGATCTCCACATAGGCGTCATAGCCTTGAAGTGATTTGAGAGAAACGACCACCTCATGAAACAAGGCAGTATTCATCAACTGCTTTTTGGCTTCGCTAAACTTCCTTACCAGCTCTGGTAAGCTATACTGCCCGCCTTCCTGAAACGTAAGCTCGCGAAGAACGGTTGCGGGCTTTGTTTGCCTGTTGCCTTCAACAATAATTTGTTTAACCGTAAAGAGTTGGGTGCTGTCTTCAGCAGAAGGAACTTCGTCCTCAGTAGAATATAAAACCTTGCTGTCGCTAAGCCACACTTGGGCCTTCAACTTCACTGAGCTGCACAGGGCACAGAGGAAACATATGATACAAGCTCTCTCCAGGTTCATCACAATAAAGATCGACGTGTAAAACGTTGCTAATTTGATACCTGAATTAAAGATGAGAAAAAAATATCTAAATGTTTAGGAAGTGCATCAGGTTATCATAGTTGCTTTTCAGCTCGTTTTCGTACAATTCTTCTCCAAAGTAGTATTTTACGTTGTACTCGTACCGTTGAAAGCTGTTAATGATATCGGAAACTTCGAGCTTATTTAACTTGATCGTTACCTGTGAAAGGCCCGTCTCAGGGTCTGCAAAACTGTTCAATTGGGTAATTTGCGCATCATTCGACTCTACAATCCGGTTTATTTCTGTAAAGGAGTAGGCTCTGCTTTCCAATTCAAGTACAATCAACGCTCCCGGCTGACCTAAGCTCATAAAATCAGAAGCATTGCGTAAAAGATCGTTATAGGTAACAATTCCCAAAATATGATTGTTCTCTATCACGGGGACAACACTCAACTTGTTTTGGACCGCAACCTGTATAGCTTTGAGGAAATGTTCGTTGGCCTGAACGGATGTGCCGCCATCGCTTATCTGAAGATCTTCCAATTTAATTTCATCGTCGCTGTGCAACAATTGCTCTTCGCTGATTATACCGAGATATTTTTCTTCTTCAACAACCGGAAGGTGGGCCACATGATAGTCATTCATCAGCTGGAGCGCCCTATAGACTTTATCTCCTTTGTGAAGATAGGGTATGGAATTCGATATGAGTTCTCTGTTTAACATGGTAAGCGGCCTTTAAGTTGAGACAACTTACACTAATGAACTGTTGCAGGTTCACTCAACTTTTTCAAAAATTTATGTAATATCATGTTGAACTCCTCAGGCACTTCCATCATAGGCGCATGGCCACACTTATCAACGAAATGGAGTTCACTGTTCGGAATTAACTTGTGAAATTCTCGTGCCACAAAGGGAGGCGTGATTGTATCGTTGTTCCCCCAGACCAGGAGCGTTGGTTGTTGGATATTTTGCAGTTCATCACCAAGATTATTGCGAATAGCACTTTTTGCAAGAGCAATAATCTTAATCACCTTTATGCGATTGTTGGTGATCGAAAACACTTCATCTACCAGTTCTTTGGTAGCCATCTTGGGGTCATAGAAGGTAACTTCCGTTTTTTTGCGAATGTACTCGTAGTCACCCCTTTTTGGATAGGTATCACCCATGCCATTTTCAAACAATCCGGAACTACCGGTAAGTGTCAGCGATTTAGTTCTTTCCGGATGTTTTAGAAGATAGACCATTGCCACATGGCCACCCAATGAGTTGCCGAGGAGGTGGATGTTTTGGTAATCTCGGAGTTCAAGAAAACGATGCACGTATTTAGCCAAGCCACCCACCGAGGTATGTAAGATATCGAGCTCAAACAAAGGCAAAATCGGAACTATTACCGTGTAATGGTGGCGGAAATATTCTATAAGATCTTTGAAATTGCTCAAGGCGCCAAACAACCCATGCAACAATACCAGCGGCTCCCCATGCCCCTCCTCAACAAATTTGAACTTATTATGCTCCTTTAGTTGGTACTGCATTCTTCTGCTCCGAAATTATATTGTTGCTAAAATAGATGATTTAGATCAAAAAGCTATCTGCGCAAGGTGTAATTCAACCAATGACGAGAATACACAAACACACTGATAAACAATGTACTTTCCACGATGTTTGAAGTGTCCGCAGCCCGAAGCACTACGTGGTTGCATCTTGCGGGAGGGACGAAAAAAATTGCTCCAGTTGTCCAAAAGTGTTTTTAAACCACGGAAGCAGGGCACCCAGTGCACTGATCACTCGCGGCGCAAGTGGCTCCAGGAGCGGGTACGTGTTCGATGCCTGCAACATTTGGCTCTTGAGCAATCCTAATTTGACAGCATAAAACAGAACAATACTGAAAGCAAAAAAATACATCAGAAGGTAGAGTAAAACTCCGCCTACCCTGTTAGCCCATCCCAACATTGCCAATTCTATCATGCTTTCAATAATTTTTGCTCCAAGTCTTACAAGCAGCACTACAACAATAAAAACGAATATGAATGCAACAAAGGGCAGCAATCGAGGCGGGATATACGTTGCTGAAGACAAGTGATGCGCAGCTAAAGACGAAAGCTTTAAAGCAGCCGCCATGCCTACAACGATGGAAATAAACGAGAAAACGCCTATCACGAAGCCACTACGCCAACCTTTGAACACAGCAAACAGTGTCACTAAAGCTGAGAACAGGTCAATCAACATGTTACTTAGCCAGCAATTGTTTCACTACTGCTGAAATGGATTTTCCATCTGCGCGGCCTGCGAGCTTTTTTGTAGCAGCCCCCATTACTTTCCCCATATCAGCCGCGGAAGTGGCGCCGGTTTCATTTATGATCTCTGCCACTTCACGCTTTAATTCTTCTTCCGATAGTTGCGCGGGCAAAAACCCTTCAATCACATCGATTTCCTCCTGCTCTTTTTGAACCAGATCTGTGCGTTGCTGTTGCTGAAAGATGTCGAGAGCATCCTTGCGCTGTTTCACCATCTTCTGCAGCATCTTCACTTCACCCTCCTCACTAATTTCCCCGTTCGCTCCGGGTTCTGTTTTCGCCTTGATGATTTCAGCCTTTATGGCTCTCAGGCTTCTTAATGCTGCCTCGTTCTTGGATTTCATTGCATCCTTCATTTCAGCCATAACTTTTTGTTCGAGGTTCATAGAAAGAGTTTAGATTGAGAATGGATTTGCACTGCAAAATTTAAGATGTTTGAAACTGCCACAGCTCCAGCGGACAATATTACTAACTAATTTTTCCTTCCTTAAATTTGGATAGCCGAAATGGACACCCCGATCAGTCAAATAACCTTTGAATTTACAGATGAATCGACTTCACCGAAGGAGCCAGGCAAAACTATACCCGCGCAAGTGCCCAAGCAGAAAAGCAGCAGAGGCAGAAAATCATTGAAAGATTCAGACACAGAGTTGGAAAAAATGGAAATCCCTGACGATGAAAAGCTTTTTCAAAAGCAATATTATTCGATCGGAGAAGTGGCTGCCATGTTCGGCGTAAACAACTCTTTGCTACGGTTCTGGGAAAACGAATTTGACATTTTAGAACCCCGAAAGAACCGGAAAGGAGATCGGTTCTTCAAGCCTTCAGACATAAAGAATCTGCAACTGATCTACGATCTCCTGCGCCGGCGGAAGTTTACCATAGAAGGTGCAAAAGAGTACCTGAAGAAAAACCAGCAGGCGGAAGAACGCTATACCATGATTGAATCCCTTCAAAAGATAAAATCTTTTCTGCTGGAACTGAAGGCCAGCCTTTGACAACTCCTCAAACATAAGTTCTACCTGTCGATCGTTGTAGTTCGTCGAGTTTTCTTTATTCTTCGAAACTCATTAAACTATTTTCCGTTTTCAATTTCCAAGTATCAAATGAACATCTTTCAATACACTCAGCTAACTACCGGCCAGAAGCAAGATGTGCTAGAGAAAGCAGGTGTGCTGCTCGCAGAAAGGGAGCGTTCTTTTTACCAGATCAAATTGTACCAGGTAGAAGAGTTCTACGTGGAGGTGTACCTCCATAGCCACTTCAATGTAGTTGTTAACATCAATGCTTTCACCAATGTCGATTGTTTGGATCCTTATCTTCAATCAATCAACATAGACGAGCTTACCTGCGTCTAAATGATTCCACCGTCGCTTCTCTATCTTTCAAGTTCCGCGGTACTACGCTCAACAAAGCAGATGAAGTATATTTAGGCATTATACTGCATACATGCCTGCTATTTCACCCGACACGCTGTACAAAACCCTAATTAAGGTTATCTCTTACACTGCAGGCGTTATCATTCTTCTGTGGTTCTTATATAAGACATCAGCAGTGGTTTTACTGCTATTGTTTGCTATGATCCTTGCTTTGGTCATCAATGCACCGGTAGTGCTGCTGGAGAAGAGAGGCATTCGCAGGTTTTGGGCAGCCCTTATCGTCTTTGGGATCATTCTCACTGTGTTGCTTTTACTCGGCTGGCTCATAGTTCCTAAGATAAGTGACCAGGTGAGTGCTCTTGTTACGAATCTTCCCGACTACGCCAACCAACTGTCGAATAATGTAGCCTCCTG
>DASQNW010000373.1:0-5623 GCA_035644775.1 Chitinophagaceae bacterium
GCTAATATGCCAAATCCGGTTGTGATGCCGTATACAGTATCCTCTCTGTTGATGATATCTTGTATTTGTGAAGCATTCCGGTTTATGCGTTCTCTTACTTCATCACACAATACACCGTTGGTCTTCCTGTTAAGTAAGACAATGGTTTTTTCAACCGTCAGTTTTTCTTTTCCAAACAGAAAATCCTCCATGCAGGCAAGTTGTTATCAAATTTAATTGCTTTGTGGTGCATAAGTGTTTTGTTTGTAATTTCCTGCACTTAACCAACACGATTGCTCATGAGGGCTTCTATAGGTTTCCTTCTTTCCCTGATGATGTTTTTAGAATATTTCATTTGGGGTTCGTGGTATGTAACAATGGGTACTTACATGTCTGAGCACCTGCAGTCAACAGGCGTGCAAATAGGTGCTGCGTACGGCGCCCTGGCAATAGCCACTATGATTTCTCCTTTTTTTATTGGCATGATTGCGGATCGTTTCTTCGCCGCACAGCGAATAATGGGTGTGCTGCATTTACTAGGGGCTGTGCTATTGTTCTTGGCAACACAGATCAGTGACAACTTAATTTTTTATTGGGTGATATTGGTGTATTCATTATTGTACATGCCTACTATTGCTCTTTCGAATAGTGTAGCTTTTTCACAGATGACTGACCCTGGAAAGCAGTTTCCATGGATACGTGTGTTTGGCACTATCGGCTGGATTGTTGCAGGCCTGATGATTGGAGGCTTAGGTATAGAGAGAACACCAAGTACGTTTTATATGGCCGCCGCTGTTTCTGCTGTGCTAGGACTAATAAGCTTTACATTGCCGAATACTCCTCCTAAGGGCAGCGATGCAGGTGCTTCTGCTTCTGATGCATTGGGCTCAAGAGCTTTCGTCTTGTTCCGCGACAAGTCTTACCTCGTGTTTTTTATTGCAGCTATCCTGGTGTGCATTCCTTTGTCATTTTATTATGGTTTTGCAAACTTGTTTCTCAACGAAGTAGGAATGCAAAACGCAGCCGGTAAAATGATCTTGGGGCAAGTCTCCGAAGCCGTATTCATCCTGGCCATTCCCTTTCTTTTCAATCGTATTGGTGTAAAGAATATGCTATTATTAGGAATGCTTGCGTGGATACTTCGGTATGTGGCTTTTGCACACGGCGACACCGGTGCTAACACATGGATGTTGTATGCTGGGATCATTCTCCATGGAATCTGTTACGACTTCTTTTTTGTAACCGGCTACATGTATACAGAGAGGAAAGCAGGTGAAAGAATTAAAAATGCAGCTCAGGGGCTTTTCACGTTTGCAACTTACGGCCTAGGAATGTTTATTGGCACTTATTTTTCAGGCTTCATTGCGGATAAATACAAAACGGCCACAGACCACGATTGGACGAAAATCTGGTATGTGCCAGCCTACATCGCTATTGCTGTACTTTTCTATTTTATCTTCTTCTTCAAAGAAAAAAAACAGATTGCAGCAGCCACGGCCGTTACACCTCCGTTACAACAATAATTACAGATATATGGTTAAGATTGCAATGCTTGGCTCCGGCTTTATTGGACGCTTTTATGCAGATTCGTTACAGGGTTATAGAAGCAAGGATAAGATAGTAAGCATTTACTCACGACGCGAGGAATCGGCGCGGAAGTTTGCCGAAGATTATAAAGTGGCCCACTGGACGATCAATATGGAAGAAGCAATTGCACGTCCTGATGTTGACATAGTTTGCATTTCGCTTCCGAACAACCTGCATGAACAAGCGGTAATGCTTTGTTGCAAACACAACAAGGCTGTAATGACCACTAAACCGCTGGGCCGCAATGCAGCTGAAGCTCGAAGAATGCTCGACGCCGTAGAACAAGCGGGAATTTTCAATGGTTATCTGGAAGATCTTGTCTACACACCAAAATTCTTAAAAGCACATGAAAGCGTTAGAAATGGTGCCTTGGGAAGAATACTCTGGGCAAAGTCCCGCGAAACACACCCTGGACCACATAGTGATTGGTTCTGGGATCTTGAGCAGGCGGGAGGTGGGTGCATTCTTGACCTGGGATGCCATTGCGTGGAGATTACCCGCAGCTACATTGGAAAAGACATACGACCAGTTGAAGTGATGTGCTGGGCGGACACCCAGGTGAAGCCGATAGATGCAGAAGATCACGCAATCGGATTGGTTAAATATGAAAACGGCGCTATAGGCCAGTTTGAAGTGAGTTGGACATTCAGGGGTGGATTAGACCTGCGGGATGAAGTGATGGGATCTGAAGGAACCATTTGGATCAACAGCTTTTTGCGAACGGGTTTTGACATGTTCACCACAGGCAAGGGCGCAAATTATGTGGCTGAGAAAGCTGAAAGCAATACAGGCTGGCTGTTTCCTGTAGGTGATGAACTGAATGAATTGGGATATAACCATATGTTCATGGACATGTTCAACGCCTTTGAAAAAGGCGAACAGCCTAAAGAAACTTTTTATGATGGGTATGTTGTAAACGCCGTGTTGGATGCTGCTTATCGTTCTGCCAAAACAAAGCTCTGGGAGCCTGTGCAACTTGATGTGTGGCGCGGAAGAGAGGGAGTAGGTAAAGACAGCCACCTGACCGAGTATGATGAAGGGCATTATTTCGTGAAGGAAGAAGTAACTCACTATGGCGCAAAGAAGCTGATATTGAAGGAAAAGCAATCCGGCAAGTTCATAGAAAAAATTGTTGACTAATTAGCTCCTTGTAAAGGTTTCTTATATTTGCGGCCCGTTTAGGTCCGGTAGCTCAGCTGAATAGAGCAACTGCCTTCTAAGCAGTAGGTCATTGGTTTGAATCCAATCCGGATCACCTTGTATTCGCCTGAAACGCTACTCGGTCTACGTTTCAGGTTTTTTTATGTGTCAACGGTTGTCTCTTTGGTTGTCTCTTTTTATTTTGAGATTGCATCTTTTGAGCTAAAAAAAACTCCACGCACGCACAATGAGTTCAAACCGGATAGCTAAGAAGTCCTATTGCCTTGGCAGCGGGGTGGGAGGGAGTACAAAGGAGGATTTTGCCTGGATAGGTGGCGCTGCCGGTTACGTGTGGTTCCTGTCAATTAACAGGTATCACCAGGGGCAGGGAAACTAGGTAATAGAAAGGAACCCGAGATACTTAGATCAGATTGTTCATCAGCCAATAATGGTCTATTGTTCAGCACTTATTCTTCAGCCGCTATTGCTAAAATACCATGTTGGTAGCATGGCCTCCATACTTCAGTCATCCAAGCCTTTACCGTCAAGAATTTTAGGAATATATTTTTCAACTCTTACCATTCTTGTTTTGGACTGTTTTGGGGAAGAGAAATGAAGCAGGTATGCCCGTTGTCTTCCGGGTGTTAATTTGAAGAAAGTAAATTTCAACTCCGGCATCTCACCAAGTGCTCTTTGAAATTCTTCGGGTATCTCAAATTCGGTAGTCTTCTTCAATTCTACTTTTAAACCGGCTTTATCGTTTTTAATAGCTTCTTTTATATACGACTTAATGGTTGTCTTGTTCTTAATAATATCTCCTGGATTGGTAAACCTGATTTGCCGTGCCGATTGAACATTTTTAGTTTGTTGCACCAGGATGCCCTTTGGGTCTTTCAGCAAGGCACCTTGCATAAAGAGCAGGGCACAATAATCTCTGAAACCGTGTATTAGCACGATATTGCTTTTTTGGTGTGTGTAACAAGGACATCCCCATTTCAATTCTTCTGTTAATCCACAATCAAGCACTATATTTCGTAGTTCCTGGTAGGCGTGCTGCCACTTTCCCTGCTTATTGAAAAGCCAATTGACGTCCGGATTTATCATATGTTTCTTGTTTTACTTGTTTTAAGGTTATATCGCCGGGTTTGAAAAACCACGAAACCACTGTCATTAATAAAAGCACTAATGATGGTACTGCTTCAATAAATGGTTCACCCACTACAAAATGCGAAATAGCAGCACTAGACATGGCAAAGAAAAAGCCGGCGTAAGCCCACTCTTTTATCAATGGGAACTTCGGAACAAGAATCGCAGCAACTCCAAGCAACTTCCAGGCGCCTAAAATAGTAAGCATATAAAGAGGATATCCCAGTCGACTTACAATGTCTTTGTAGCCGCCTGTCTGAAGCACTTGCTGTATACCTCCTGCTGTCATTCCAAAAGCAAGAAAGGAAGTAGCCATCCAGTAGATGATTTTGTTTCGCTTTTTCATGATGATTATTTTAGATGGTTTATAATTTCTTGCAGTTTATTATGCGCCATATTGATACCCTGTGCAAAAGGCATTTGCATTAACTGATTTCTAAATTCAACTGACTTAAATAGTATGTGCATGGTCAGTCTGCTGGTCTCATCTGTCAGCTTTTCAAATTCCAGGTACTCTATCTGAACCGGGAAAGGGGTGTTTTCCATTTCAAAAGTCCTGGTGATTTTTTGATGGGGAATAAACTCATGGATCGTTCCATTTGCACGAAAAACCACATTCCCATTTCTGGAGGTTTCAAATGCAAAACAACCATGTTTCTTATTCTCCATTTTCAGCACTTTTGTTTCCATCCATTGTTCGAAAAGTGCCGGTTCTTCATATGCCTTAAAGAGCAGCTCCACAGGAAGTTCAAAATCTCTTATAATTATTATTTCCTGTTTGCCGTCCGCTGCATGTACTTTCGTCTTGTTTTCCATTTTACTTGCTTTTATGTTTTTTCATGACGGCTTCAAGCTTATTAAACCGGTCATCCCACATCTGACGGAATGGCTCAATAAAGTCGGCTACTTCTTTCATTTTTTTGGGATTCAGATGGTAATACATTTCTCTTCCGGTCTGCTCTTGTTTTAGCAACTCACATTCGGTAAGGATTTGCAGATGTTTTGAAACGGTCGGTCTGGCCGTATCAAAGTTGGCAGCAATTGCACCGGCTGTCATGGATTGTGTTGCAACCAACAGCAGTATGGCTCGTCTTGTGGGATCAGCAATGGCTTGGAAAACATCACGTCTCAAGTTCATTGTGTAGCTATTTAACTTCAAATATAGCGTAGTTATTTAACTACACAAATTCTTATAAGAGTTCTTAATACATTTTCGAAAAGTTACCTATCTACTTTAATAATTTAGTGGAGGTGTCGGGGCAGCAGCTCACCATCCCATGCACGTCAATGCTGTTTTCAACCGCTTCCGCTTCATCTTCACAAAAACATTCAATAGAACTGCTTTCAATAAACAACTGACAGAGAGGCGGACGATATCTGGCTATAACGGAAAACAACTTTATAAAACCAGGGGATTCTGCATGTCCAAAATTAGACGCCAGTTGCTTTTGATAGACTTTTAGTATTTCGGTTTCAGCATTCAAAAAGGTCGATGGTTTTACATATAATATTACCCCAACGATCATATAGTAAGCTCAAAGTTTTTTACATCTTGAGCCACCGATGTTACAGGCTCCTTAAGTCGTGAGAAAACAAAATCATGTATATTCAGCTTTATAAATCTTGCTCATGAGCGGCTTTACGCAGGAGGAGAACGGAAGGGGTGCAGTCGAATTTTTGTTCCTGCTGCTGTTATTGGTGTACAACACCCGTTTTAGGGATTAAATCATTTAACGCCAATATTCCCCATTTGCAACGTATACGAAAGATG
>DASQNW010000374.1:0-1719 GCA_035644775.1 Chitinophagaceae bacterium
AATACTGCTCTTCAGCTTTGTATTAACCCTGCACCTGCCCAATTTTTTGTATGCTGGAGACGCAGAGATGCGGCAAGTAGCCTTCATAAACCTGCTTAAAGACACTGCAATAGCTGGCTTTGCTATGCATATTGGCGCTAATGCACGAACGGTAGAATGATGAGCGTAAAAAGGATGTAAATATTGTTGCAGGTGCGATTCTTCTCTCCTGGCTGACCCTGATTTATTATTTATTATTACGGGAGAGAAATAAGTGTAAATATCGGCGGCTTCTATTCTACCAACACAAAGAGTCCCGAACTGGCCAGCAATTGGTTTGACTTATCTCAAAGGGTTTATTTTGTAGGCACAACGCCTTCCGCCGGCAATGATATGATCTACCCGCTCGATCGACACTTCTTCGCCAAAAATCTCTTTAAAAGTATTCAACTCAGCCTCGCATAGATCAGCACAACGTTGGGCAGCTGCGCAGATGGGGCAATGGTTTTCTATCAACATAAACCCTCCCTCATCCTTGTCCCACTCGGCCAGGTAACCATCGCTGTTCCTCAATTCCGCTAATCTTGCAATCTTTTCTTCAAGGTTTGAGATCGACCTGGTCGCTTCTATATACTTTTCGTTTGCCTTTTTCTCTCTTAAGGCAATCACCTGTTGAAGTTGGTCGGCGGGAAGCAGCTCCTGCATAGAAGCGATCAATTGCTCGCTAAATGCAGCATGATTGTCTGCAAAAAACGTAGTGGTCTTATCCGAAAGGCCCCAGATCTGTGCCGGACGCCCCACGCCTTTCGCTTCCTGAGAGCTTCTGACCCATCCCTCTTCCATCAGTTTCAGCAACTGAAATCGTGCGCCCTCAACAGTCACATTCAACTCTTTTGCAATAGCAGAAGTAGCAAGTGGCCCCTTCATCTTCAGCAAGTATAAAAATTTGCCAAAAGAGGATGATATGGGAAGTCTTTGGTTTTCCAAGTGCTTACTTGTTTTATACAAATATCGTAACTTTGCGCTGTTCTGAAAACAAGTAAGATCAATTAAAAGAACTTCCTCCTCCTTTCTGCTTTTTCCAGGCGGAGCGAGGTAAACGAGAGTAAACAAACGATATGATCACAGTTTCTGATTCAGCAAAGCAATACATAACTGATCTCATGCAGCAACAAAACCAAACAGGGGCAAGCTTCGTGCGTGTTGGCGTTAAGGGCGGCGGATGTTCGGGATTGGAATATCAACTTAAGTTCGATTCTGAACTGAAACAAGGAGATGAAGTGTACGAAGACAAAGGAATCAAAATTGTAGTTGATTTTAAAAGTCTTTTATACCTGTATGGTACTGAGCTTGACTACTCAGGTGGCCTGAACGGCAAGGGTTTAACGTTCAAAAATCCTAACGCTACAAAGACCTGTAGCTGCGGGGAAAGTTTTTCAGTATAAACGGCGATTATTGGGATCTCTTTGAGAGGAATATCAGGAAACATAAAGAACTTGCACACTTAATGGAAAATAACAGCAACGATATAATTGAACAGATAGCGGAAAAGGAATATGAGTTTGGCTTTATTACGGATATCGAGATGGACATTGCCCCTAAAGGGCTGAACGAAGACACCATTCGTTTTATCTCGGCAAAAAAAAATGAGCCCGATTGGATGCTGGAGTGGCGGTTAAAAGGCTACAATGCTTTTTTGAAAGAGAAAATGCCTACGTGGCAGAACTTTGACCTGCCCCC
>DASQNW010000375.1:0-1680 GCA_035644775.1 Chitinophagaceae bacterium
GTCTGTCACATTGCTTTTTACAAGTGATATCCTCCATCAATTGGAATAACTGCGCCGCTTATAAATGATGCTTCCTCAGAACATAAAAATGCAATTACATGTCCTATGTCTTTAGGCATACCCAATCTGCCTACGGCTGTATTCGACTTGATATATTCCCTTGCCGGTGGGAAGATAACGTTGAATAATGGCGCATTGAAATCATCATCAAGTCCGCCCGGTGCTACAGCATTTACAGTTATTCTCTTGCTTCCTAAAAAGCTGGCCAAATAAACAGTCAAACTTTGTAGCGCCGCTTTCATCGGGCCATACGAAATTAAAGGTCCAAATGCAATTTTTGCGGTTCCGGAACCTAAGTTTACAATTCTGCCACCATCATTTAAATGGGGCAACAATTCCTGCGTAAGGAAAAAGATACTCTTATAGTTTGTCTGATAAAGAGTGTCAAGGTCAGCTTCGGTTACCTTATCGAAAGGCGCAATCTTTAAAGTCCCTGCATTGTTGATTAAAATGTCGAGCCCTGTTTTGCCCCATTCTGTCAGCGTAGCTTTTACCTTTTTTACAAACAGCTTTATTCCCGACGTTGTTTCAAAATTAATTTGAATGGCGGTCGCTTTTATACCTAAGACAGCCAGTTCGTTTACGGTTTCTGTCGCTTGTTCCTTTCTTTCATTGTAGGTAATAATAAGATCCACAGATTTGGAAGCTAATGCCAAAGCTGCTTCCCTTCCAATGTTTCTGTTTCCACCGGTTACTATTGCTGTCTTATTCATGTTTTATTGTTTAAATGAAATAAAGACGCAAAGTAGCCCGGCTAGTCCAGGGCATTATGGTGAGAAGTTCAGAATAAATGGTAACAAGTTCAGAATATCAGCGATTGTGCAGGGCTCTATACCTTTTAGGGGTAATGTTTTCAAACCGCTTGAAGAATTTTGTAAAATTGGAAGGGTCAAACGTCAGGGTATGAGCAATTTTAGCAATAGGATCATTAGAAGCTAAAATAAGTTCTTTAGCAACTTTCATAAGTTTTTCTTCATAAATATCGCAAGGCGACTTGCCTAAGACTTGTTGAACCGTATTGCTCAAATGGGTTGGGTGAATGAAAAGTAATTCAGCCAGGTCTTTAATTTCAAAAGTGCTTTCTGCTTTGCCTTGTTTCAACTCAGACATATGTTTATCTAACTCGAAAAGATATTTTTCTACTATTTCCGTTGGTCGTGTCACTTTATCTGTGATTGAATGTTTTGTTTGCCAAAAGCTGATGTTGGGCGCAGCAGTTACTGTAAATATTTTTCAAGTTCACCTTTCTCACTGGCTGCATTCAACTTCTTCAGCTCACCTTTTAAATTCACTCCTTGCTCTTTGCAATAATCCAGTACACGTTGAACGGTGTTGAATTTCACTTTATTGTCATTTTTGCTCTCTAAAGGGTTATCAAGACAATATTTCACCATTGCGGCCAAATAAACAAGCATCAAATCCTTATTACCCTTGGAAATTTTTGTCGCGACGGCATCAATGCTAAATGTATAAGTCGGAGTACCTGTCATCCAGCGAATCAAAAACTGTCCGGCATTAAGACGGGCAAGTGATTCTTTATCCATGGGTGTAGACAGGAGAAGCTGCGCAGCAGTACCAGCGGCCTTATCAACGTCTTCTGTATAATCCTCCTTTGTATCG
>DASQNW010000376.1:0-2390 GCA_035644775.1 Chitinophagaceae bacterium
TAGAGGACAAGAGAGGAAAAAACCTTCGTTTGGTGAACTTAAGAGCCAGTATAGACAACGGCGGTATCCTACACGCTGCTGCTGCTGTTAACAGCTATGATTATGGCCGAATTGGCAAAGCAGATGATTATAAGCACGACAAAGGCAAATATCAACAGAACTTCCTCAGTGCCTACACCGAGCTAAAAGTGGATTCTTTTGTGGTGAAAGGATTGGAAGCAGAAAACATTGCCATGCAGCATGAATTTAAAATGGATTATGCACTTACCCGATCTGGTGATTATTTGCTGCTGAACTACAATCTTTTTACCGGCTTTGAAAAAAACCCTTTTATTGCTGAAAACCGCTTTAGCAATATAGATTTTGGTACTCGTCAAGGTTTAGTGTTTAACGAAATCATTGCGGTGCCCGGGCTCGAAACAGAATCCATTCCAAAAAACATACGGCTTGTAACACCAGACAATTCGATGGCGTTTATCCGCGAAATAAAACGAGTGGAAAATGAAATACAAATAGGCTTAAGAGTTGACATCAACAAGAGCGAATATATTCCTGCGGAGTACCACCTTGTTAAAGACTTTTACAAGAAAATGTTTGAAGCGATCAATGAGCCTATTGTCTTCAAGGCAAAAAAAGAATTATGACAAAGCAATTCTTGCTCATGGGTTTATTACTGGTTTGGGTTAACTGCACCTGGACGCAGGAGTACAAAATTGACTATTCAGCCCTTACAATACCGGACAGCGTCAAGAAAGATGTTCACGCTATAGTGAGATTAGATGATGCACGGCTCGATATTGAGTCGCCATCAAAATACACCTTCAAGGCGCACCAGGTAGTGACGTTACTGGATGCCGAAGCTTCCGACTATGCTCATCACTCATTTAACATCGACAAGTTCCGGAAAGTAGACGACGTTGATATTATAGTATACAACAAGTTAGGGGAGCCAGTTGGTAAATACGGGAAGAAGAACTTTGTTTTGCAGAGTGCCTTTGATGGAGTAAGCTTCGTGCGGGACGACAAAGAAATGCTATTTACCGCACCACTTGCTGAATACCCGTGTACTATTGAAATCAAGTATAAGATGAATGTATCTGGGTATCTAACATTGCCCGGGTCCTACATGGCAGCTAACAGCCCCACTCAGTTGTTTCGCTATACAATCAGGGTTGGGTCAGAAATGGATATTCGCCACAGAAGCGTGAATATGCAATTAACTCCAAACATTACTACAGAAGGCAAGTGGAAGATCTACACGTGGCAAGCGAGGGATCTTGCTGCATATAGATATGAGCCAAATGGCTTTGAGGCCCGCTTTTATATAAAGGGCGTGGAAATCGCACCCAACTTTTTTGAGTACGATGGCTACAAAGGAAGTTTCCTGAACTGGAAAGGATTCGGTGCCTGGAACTACGCTCTGTATGAAGATAAAAAGCCCTTCAATGATCAGAGAATTGCTGAAATAAAACAATTGGTTTCAACGAAGCCTGACATTTATAGTAAAGTAGACGTGCTTTACTCCTATCTGAAAAATAACATGCGCTATGTAAGCATTCAATTAGGGATAGGAGGTTTCAAACCATTTCCAGTTAAGTTTGTAGACGAAAAAAAATATGGTGATTGTAAGGCACTCACCAACTATATGCGGTATATGCTCGCAGTAGCCGGCATAAGGTCCTATCCTGCACTGATCAACGCCGGCTACAACAAATACCCAGCTGATCCTGAGTTTCCGAGTGACCCCTTCAACCACGTAATCTTGTGCGTACCCAATGGAAAAGATTCCATTTGGCTCGAATGTACCAGCAATACTACAAGCTACATCAATGCCACTGGCATTCTTGGCAGCTTCACAGAAAACAAAAATGCTTTATTGCTTACAGAGGAGGGTGGTGTGCTGGTAAAGACTCCCGCCAGCAGAGCAGAAAACAACCTGTTAATTACACGCAACGAGATTTTCGTTGAGCCTGACGGTGCAGCGGCAGTAAAAAGCAGAATATATGCAACAGGCGACATGTCGCACCTACTGGAGCAAATACACCGGGCACCTGCAGATAAACAAAAAGAGTTATTTGTGGAACATCTCAAGTTCAAGAATGGAGATGAATTTTCTTTCATGTCGTTTAGGGATTCTGCCGCTGGCTTTGTTGCCCGTTCAGATGCTTTCTATGAGAAATTATATGAGTTCAAAGCGGGCAGTAAAGTATTCTACAACGCAAATATTCAAAAGATAAATGATGAAGATGTGAAACAGGTTAAAGAGAGAAAGACGCCATATGTTTTTCATTTTCCATATCAGAAAATCGACACTACCACCTATCATTTCCCGCAGAACATATCCATTGAGCAGCTGCCTTCCAAGAAAGAAATTAAAGACGAACTGGTAT
>DASQNW010000377.1:0-2882 GCA_035644775.1 Chitinophagaceae bacterium
ATCCACTCGGATATAAAAAATGGCCTGCTTGCTACTTGCTGGAATCCTGTGCTCAACAACCCGCTTCCAGGTACAGCAACCATGGGAGTATTGTCAACCTTTCCAGGTTTCAAGGTGTGGCCTGTGCCACCACCAGAGTAATTGTGCCTGTCAACGGGACCAATCTCTGCATCGGTATACACATTCCACAAGTGGGCAATGCCGGTGCCTGCCTGCCAGCAGCTGGAGACAATTACGCCTTTGTACCCTGTACTCCGGATTGCCTCTGTAAATTTTTTATAATAGGCGATCTGCTCCTCGGCAAGGAAAGCTGCCTTGTCAGCTACATGCTTCGGCAAGGAGCTGTTGGCTTTCCAGGCTCTCTCCGATTCGCCAGAGAAATAACCGTGGTTTGGCCGGGGGTAAATGTTTTGTTGATCCAGGCTTTCTCCTGCAGCAAGATTGTCGCTTCCCCAGGCTGCTTCCAGTGCCGTTTGCGCACCGTATTTATTCTGTAACCACTGAGAAAATTTTTTGCATAAAAGGGCCCTGTAGCTGGGCGTTTGATTTAGAGTTTCTTCTATTGCACCCCAAAATATATTGTCTTCATTCTGCAGCTCTATGTAGGCAAGTGCCGGATCATCAGCATACCGCAAACCTGTATAAGTGTTTTTGTGGTTGAGCATGTTTACGGTCAATTCTATGTTAAGCGCCTGCAGGTCTTCAGCAAAGTTTACGATGGATGCAGTGGAACCATTGATATGCGACCATGGGAACTTTGTGCCAGCAACCTCTTTGTAGGCTATCAGACGGCTGCTATCATCTGGTAGCACCCTGTGGCCATAAATATGCGACCATGAATAATAAATGCCTCTGTTTCTTAGCTGCTGGTTAAAAAAATCGAAGTTCTTCCACTTGTCATCCGTGAGTTGCGTGGAGTGAACACCATCTGTTGCTCCCCAGGTGAACTTATGAAACCGCACCGCATTGATACCGTACGATGCTATGAATTCTGACCATTTGATTGCTTCGGCTGCTGGCACAAACGGTTTGTTGCTGGCAATGTTCACGCCCCAAAACTTGACGGGAGTGCCATTGCTAAACTGCAGATCATCTTTATTGATTTGTAAAAAGCCATGTTTGCCAGCAGGAGCATCCAACCATTTGGTCATGTTTACTCTGGAGGACGAGCTGTTTTCTCCTGGCTGAAACACAAACCAGCTGCTGGTGTTTTCCTGTGCCCAACTTAAAAAAGAACAACACATCATCAAACCAAGAAAAACGTTTTTCATGTAAGAACATTTAGGATCCTAAAAATACCGAGAGCGGCAATGCAAAGGCTTGGATTGTTGAGGAAAGTTCTGCACTTGCTCAGACAATCGAAGAACCGGCAGAGTTATCTCTGGCATCATCATCTATGTATTTAGTAAGTTGATGTAAACTTTAGCAATTTATTGCCCTTAGCATGCTTGCCTCGCCGTTTTCATGAACCATGGGCGAAGTACTTTTGAAGATGCCATTGAGAACATGTCCTATATTTTTTCTTCTCCTGCCAATATTATTTTTCACGTCTTGCAATGGCTCGAAGCAACCGCTTTTTAGCGCCGTATCTGCCAAGGAAACAAACGTGTTTTTTGAGAACAAATTACCTGCGAAGGATGGCCTTAATATAGTTAGCTACCTCTATTATTATAATGGTGGTGGAGTTGCCACAGGCGATATTAATAATGATGGGCTGCCAGACATTTACCTTACAGCAAATAGCCAGAATAACAATAAGCTGTATTTAAACAAGGGGGGATTTGTATTTGAAGATGTTACGCAACAAGCAGGTGTAGCCGGCTCAGCAGACTGGTGCAGCGGAGTAACAATGGCAGATGTAAACGGAGATGGCTTTCTTGATATTTACGTGTCTGCAATTAGTAGTGCCTTCGGGCTGAAAGGCCATAATCAACTGTTCATAAATAATGGTTCTTCTTCTTCTGCTGCAGGAGCGAACAGATCTCAGGTAAGTTTTACTGAAAGCTCTGAAGCGTATGGCCTCAACTTTTCCGGCTTATCAACCCAGGCAGCCTTTTTCGATTATGATCGTGACGGCGACTTAGACTGCTATCTCTTAAATCATTCAAAAGACCACACATCGACAATAGTCGACACCTCGCACAGAGCAAAATATGATAGCCTTTCAGGTGACCAGTTGTACAAAAATGAGCTCAACACGCTTGGCAGATTTACAGATGTCTCTGCAGAAGCCAAAATCTATCAAAGCAATTTAGGTTATGGGCTGGGCCTGGCCATTGCCGACCTAAACAACGACGGATGGGACGACATCTTTATTGGAAACGATTTTCACGAAAACGATTATTACTACGTCAATAATGGCGACGGCACTTTCTCCGAAAAAGGGAGCACTGCTTTCAATCATTTTTCACGTTTCAGCATGGGTAACGACGTGGCAGACTACAACAATGACGGACATTTGGATGTAATGACTGTAGATATGCTACCGTCGGACGAGAAGGTATTAAAAACCTATGGCAGCGACGAGAGTCCGTCTACATACCGTGTGAAATTGGAACTAAATGGTCTGCAACATCAGTTTTCAAAAAACTGCCTTCACCGTAACAATGGCAATGGCAGCAGTTTTAGTGACATTAGCTTGATGGCAGGAGTATCGGCATCTGACTGGAGCTGGTGTCCTCTTTTTGCCGATTTTGATAACGATGGAGCTAAGGATTTGATGATTACAAGCGGTATTGTAAAACGGCCTGTTGACATGGATTATACAAATTTCGTTTACAGCCTGCAGATTAATGGTGGCGGCGACAAGAACATGAGCAGCCAGGAAGAAATTCTCGCCAAAATGCCTGAAGGAAGTTCACACCCCCACTTTTTCAAAGGGG
>DASQNW010000378.1:0-4475 GCA_035644775.1 Chitinophagaceae bacterium
GGGGCTGGTAACGACGTTCAAAATTCCGCCACATTGCATTGTATGTATCAAAGATTATGAACTCGTGTATAGCAGGCGGGGAAATGAGGAGCGCCTTGAAGGAATATGGGCAGGAAAGATCATGAACAGTGCTGAAAATTGCCAACCGGGCACTATCATACTATCGAGAATTAAAGAATCAGCTTTCAAAGAGATCCCTGAAATAGCTGTAGACACCGGAGAGATCAGACTAGATTTTTACGACAATGGGGAAATTGATGGTGACTCCATCTCTGTTGTAGTGAACAACAAAGTTGTTCTTACACATGAGAAATTAGGAGCTAAACCTATAACTACCTTTCTAAAAATCGACTTACATAACAAGTTTCAGGAAATCGAGATGATTGCTGAGAACCTTGGTAGCATTCCACCAAACACGGCAATGTTGATCATAACAGCAGGGGATAAACGGTACCGGCTTTTTCTTACTTCAACAGAAGCCAAAAGCGCACGAGTCCGGTTCGTTTATGAAGGGGGGCCCCCATAGATCAGGATGCCGGCTTGGGCGGCACACTCGCAGCCTGTTTCACCTGCTTCAAAATGTTTTCAGCCCTCGAGGTAAGCTTATGTTGATACTGCTGATTATTGTGAACATACCGAACATAATTGCACCCATTAGTTTCGGCTAATGAAAACTGCGCCTGCATTATCTGCTGGTCCTGCGCTACATACTGTATTTCTCCCACGGGCTGACAGGTGTCTTTTGCAGTGTTGTTGTTGCCGCTAATCAAACGCTTTAAAATCACAAGACCATTTGGGTCTGCTGTTTCAAAGTTCAGACTATCTCCACCGTTGTATAGCACAATCTTGGCCTTGTTTACGTTTGCGAGAAAAGATTTGAACGGCTCCTTTTGTTGTTCACTGCTGCACGCCTGCAGAAGAGCACCCAATAGCATCAAGAACAGTATTCGCATAAATTGAATGTATCAGTGTCAAATAAGCTCAGTTCTTTTTCGTCTTACGATTACTTCCACCTCCAGTGCCTCGCGCTTTTAACATCATTTTCTTGCTCCTGAACCAGTTTGTCCTCCCGTGGTGTTGGTGCCTGATGCGGCAGAGTTAGCTCCACCTGATGGGACAGTATCCGAAACGCTGCCGCTGTAAGACCGCGATGTAGTGTCTACACCGGTAGACGCATCCATATCGATAGTGGTGTCCCCAAAGCCACCCGGAGCAACTCCGGTGCCCCTGTTGAAGTTTGTTGTATCTGTAGTTGCATCTCCATCATTAGCGCTGTTACAACTCATCAAAGTTATTAATGCGAAAGCAACGAAATATCCTTTTTTCATCTTCAGTTTTTTAGACATTGTAGTACCTCACTTCAATTATTCTGCCAAGGCTGTGCTGCCAGTGTCAATCACACGCCGCAAGAAAATGTACGTTCAAGTCGATATCTTCGGTGAGTGACTGATGAAGACTATATGAGGCATGCATTGAGGCAAGCACAAATTGCTTTTGATGAAGAGGAAGTGCCGGTTGGAGCTGTTATTGTAATGCAAAACAGGATCATCGCACGTGGATATAATCAAGTTGAAAAACTGAATGACCCCACTGCTCACGCTGAAATACTGGCCCTCACATCCGCTTTCCACTTCCTGGGTAGCAAATACCTCCCCGACGCCACCATCTATATTACAGTTGAGCCTTGCCTCATGTGTGCAGGCGCTTTATACTGGAGCAAAATAGGTGTTGTGGTATATGGTGCTTCAGATGAAAAGAACGGCTACCGAAGGGTTTCGGCAGACCAGTCGCCATTTCATCCGAAAACAATTTTAAGAACAGCCGTTTTGGAGAAGGAATGCTCCGATATCATTCAAAGCTTCTTCAGAGAGAAGAGAAAGTTCTAAATCTCTGCAGGTACAATATAATTTTCAAGCATCAATTGTTTTACTCGATAAATTTGTGCCTCTAAGAAACATTAGCACAATCTGAATTGTAACACCTTCATCTAAATTTAAAGTTATGGCATTCACCCTTCCTTCATTACCATATGCACACGATGCATTAGAGCCGCACATTGACAGTCAAACAATGCAAATACATCATGGCAAGCACCACCAGGCCTATGTAGATAATCTGAACAAAGCAATAGCAGGTACAGAACACGAAAACAAAAGCCTGGATGAATTGATCTCCAATGCAGGTTCTATTTCTCCTGCTGTACGAAACAATGGAGGCGGTCATTGGAACCATAGCTTTTTTTGGGAGATCCTTGGCCCCAATGCTGGCGGGCAGCCATCCGGTAGATTGTCGGAAGCTATTAGCCAGGTATTTGGCTCATTTGATGCATTTAAAGAAAAAATTAATGCTGCAGGCACTACCCGGTTTGGTAGCGGATGGGCATGGTTGATTTTAAAAGATGATAAACTTGAAGTTACTTCTACTCCAAACCAGGACAACCCACTGATGGATGTTGCAGAAACAAAAGGGCAGCCCATCCTTGGCGTAGATGTGTGGGAACATGCCTACTATCTAAAATATCAAAATAGACGTCCGGAATATTTGAATGCATTTTGGAACGTCGTAAACTGGCAAAAAGTGAGCGAGCGTTTTGAAAACGCAAGCAGATAATTAAAGAGAAGGAGTGAGCACATCACTCCTTTTTTAGTTTAGCCTTCGTGCTAAAACAATGGTTTGCTTGTATTGCTTTTTCTTACCTTGAAGATTGAAGATCTCTGTTAAAACAACATACGGTCCTACCGGCAGCTTTTGCCTGTTTTCATCAAGCCCATTCCAAATCCACGATCCCTGCTGCCCAAGTACATCATTTTTTACCAGGTGCCGAACCAGTCTGCCAGAGATGTCGAAAATTTTTACGTTAGCTACGTATCCGTTTTCTCCAATCCTGTATTGAATGATAGCAACATCATCATTACCATCATTATCGGGAGAAAAAACTTTGGGCAAGATCTGTAAAGTTGCCGTGGATTCCACCAACGCTTTATACTGGCTGTTTCGATAAGTAGGTGTGCCATACCCCGCCGTGGAAGCTGCGGAGTGCCAGTTAGATTTATCATTTGATCTCTTCTCCGGGTCAATACGTTCCAATGCAATTCCCTCGGTTGTATGCAGCAACTCAAAATGCCATTTGTCGGAATATTGAACTTCGTCAACTACTTCTCCCTGCATGTTTGTTACAACAACAGTACCCTTGTCATCGGGCCATGAGGGCATTGAAGTAATGGTCAAAACTTGTTTAGTGTGCTTCACATGGAAATTTTTTGTCAGGCCATCTAAGTCACTTGTTATAACTACATAGTCTGCCGGAAAAATGTAAAATGATTCCTCAGTTAGTTTCTTGAAAGAGCCAAGAGCGCCAGCATCATTTCTATTGGCGATATACAATTTACCGGCATCAATTATCTTCTTAGATCGGTTATACAGCTCCACATAATCAGCGCCCCCAGGTTTTGGGTTGAATAGTATTTCATTGATGATAATGTCGGTGGCCGCAACAGAGTCGGGCAAACCAATGGTGACAATTTCCTGCAACGCCGTGTTGCCCGCGCAATCCTTCACACCATTAAATTCAATCTTATAGAGCACTTGGGATTGCAGCTGTGACGCAAACGTTAATTGGATCTGTTTGAAATCAGGTGATGAAACAGCCACTTGCTGTACAACTACACCGGGCTCAACCTGGAACCTCAAGCCGATTGCACTAGCACTGTCCACTGGTTCATTGAACTGTAGTATCAACAAGGTGTTGTTCCTGAGATAAGCGTTCACAAGTTGTGGAGGCGTTTCATCTTTATTTTGAGCTTCGACAGAGTTTTCTACACCTGGCGTTCCGCCGGTGCTGCTTGAGCTGGCTCTCCAGTTGGCCTTACCTGAACATGGAAAGCGAACATCCACCATTTCAAGGCTCCACCCTCCTTGCTTTTTCAGTTCGGTTTCATACCAATCTTCAGCATAACTAACAAAATGAATTACTGCGCCATTGTTTGCCACTAATCGTAAGGTGGTTCCTTCATTAGGTAGAGAAGGGAAACTGCTAACTCCGAGCACACGGCCAAAGTCACGTAGCGCAGGTACAGAACCGTTAGTAGTGAGAATTAGAAAACTGTCGGCGGGTAGTAAATAGTTAGGAAAACCTCCGCTTAGCGATGACGTTGTTCCCAATCTCCATCCCTGCAAATTAATGTCACTCCCGCTTACATTTTTTACCTCGACATATTCAGCATTTGGCAACCCAACTTGCGGCGTCGGGTCAGCCATGATCTCCGTAATTACAACATCAAATCTTTGTTGTGACTGGCATTGTAAAATCATAACAACAGCAGTAACAAGCAAAAACAGCCATCGTTTCATCAGTTCAAAATAGTAAATAATTTACGTATGTAAATTGTCCCTGTACCCGCATCAATTTCATGGTTATACATCCAAATAATAATTTGTGTTTGGACAGAACTGAATTTCGCATTACTTTCGCGGCA
>DASQNW010000379.1:0-9920 GCA_035644775.1 Chitinophagaceae bacterium
AGTATCGCCAAGTTCTCCCTTATAATGCCCCAGCGAGGCTAAACGCTTCATCTTTTGCGTGGCATCAACAGCATTAGACACCAGTTCACGCAAAAAAATCTCATGATCTGAGTATAAGAACTTCTTAATAATAGGGAAGATGTTTTCTGTGTGTATGGAAATGCTTCCTTTTTCCTGCACCATAATGTATTTTTTTTGAAGATTGCTTCTGCTTCATCAAGGCATGTTCCAAAACAGCCGAAATTGCCACATTGGCAGCAAAGAAAAGGCTTTCTTTAGCGTAACAGCCGAATAGATAAGTGTACTAAAAATTTTTAGCTGTAAAATGGATTCAGATCAGCTGTTTGTGTTAGCGGTCATTATTCTAATGGCTTATTTAGCTTTTAGGACAGCTAAACTAACGAGGAGTGGATCTATTGCTGGAGCACTGCTGGCAACAGTCATTTTCTTGGGAGCAGGCGGCATAGGCCTGGTGCTGCTAGGAGCTTTTTTTGTACTCGGAACTTGCGCAACTGCATGGAAGCGGAGTGAAAAAGCGCTTCTAGTGCAAAAAAGCGAGGGCCCGAGAACTGCAGGCCAGGTGGCTGCCAATGGAGGCATGGCCGCTATTTTGGGCCTACTCGCCTTCTTAATAGGTGTACATGCGCCTGTGTTATTGACTATGATGGCAGCATCATTAGCGTCTGCGACGGCGGATACTCTGTCTTCTGAATTGGGAATACTATACGGACGCCGGTTTTATAATATTCTGACATTGAGAAAAGACCGCAGGGGTGAAGATGGTGTTGTGAGTTTGGAAGGCACGCTGATAGGTGTCGCCGGGAGCATGCTGATTGCGTTATTGTATAGCGCTTATGCAGGCAGCGAAGAATTCCTACTCATCGTGGCAGCTGGTACAGTAGGAAACCTTGCCGATTCTATCCTGGGAGCTGCACTGGAGCGGCAAAAGAAGCTGACCAACAACGCCGTTAATTTTTTGAACACCCTGATCGCTGCCGCTGTTGCAGGACTAAGCTTTATTTAAAGCAATGTTCTATTCAGTTGGATTATTCATGATCTGTTGAGCGATCTCTTTTTTCAGATTCATTTCTTCGATGTTGCCGGGGCTAACTACATCAAAGCTCGGCTTCGGATTTAGCAATTGGTTGTGGAGGATGGAAAAATGATTGCCCGTAATCTTCTGAAGCTCAGGATCATCAACAAATACTGAGTAAACGTTTAAAAAGTCTACGGGTGCTACATTAAGATTTATAGTTTCAACTGTATAATCCACTTTGTATCCTTTACCCTGGTATGGAACCTTTATTGTCTTCCTGTTCATTATCTTCATTTTGAAAATCTATTCTGCAATTAATAGACCATTGTAAGATGAGTTGTAATCAAGGGTGATAACTTAATGACAGAACAACTATGGACATAATTTCGTTCAAAGAAACTTTGTCTGGTTCAGAGCCTCCAACTGACATGTCCATTCACCTGCAATCTTTGTGGTTTGATGCAAAGGGAGAATGGCAACGAGCTCATGAGGTGATTCAGGACGAACCGGATAAGGATTCGGCGTGGATTCATGCCTATTTGCATAGAAGAGAAGGCGACATTTGGAATGCCGATTATTGGTATCGGAGAGCAGGGAAAAAGCGACCGGATATTTCGTTGCAGCAGGAGTGGGATCAGATAGTTACTGCTCTACTCTGATTACTATCTCCCAAGACCAGAGGTATCTATCCTTCCCGCCGTGTCAACAGTTCGGCGTAACGGTTCGTCAGAAGCTTTCATGCTTCCTAAGGTGCCGCTTGTAGTTGTTGCTCTGTCAGATCTCGTAGTTACCCTGCTACAACATATCAATACGCTGCCTATAAGCAAAATAAGTATGTTTTTCATATGCATTACTTGCAGGTTTTTATCATACTAATAAAATACCAGTAACGAATAAACTGGCACAATTCTTTTACCTTTTCCTGTGGAACGACTATGACAATGAATAAAGAAAAGGGCGAACATAAAGTAGAAGGTAAAACTACGGGTAGAGTTCCCGATGCCAAGAAAGATCAGCCGCTTGAGCAAAATGAGTTGCGCGACATCAGCGAAATCGATCAGCAGGAAGGATTCATGAACAATGGCACGCTAGGTGGAAACTTCGATGAGAACAGCACTACAGGAAGTGAAATGAATTTGAAATAACAAGGAAGCCTCCAGGGAGAGGCTTCTGTTCCTTAATCAATAATTATTATCGCTTTGCCTTTGGATTATTCTTGGGAACCGGAACTAAAGTTGGCTTCTTGTAACCCAACAAAATCGAAATAATCTCTCTCCAACTCATAACTAGGATTTTAGTGATAAAAAATAGTCCTCTGTTAAGGATGTCCGTAAAATACTCTGTAATTCTCATTTAATGCTGTTAAAAGAAACAAAGTGGAAAAAAATCCTGTAGCATTCAGTTTAAACACTGTTTCGTATGAAATCTACAAGCTCATGCTCATAGAAAATGGTGGCCTCGTAATGTAATTCTATTTCGTTTTTTTCTCCGCTAAACAACTTCAGGCCATCGGGGTGGAAGGGTGCTTTGTCGTTTTCTGCCTGGTTGTGTTCTGTCTTATGATACTCGAGCCGAATGACTCTGCTGTTTATCTCTTTTCCCCACATTACCAGTTCCAGATCATCCGGATTCTGATTTTGGCTCACGATAGGTATGAGTAACTTAAACCCCTCTTGCTGTAGATAATCATATGTCAATGCTGTCATGCAACAATGTTTTTGCAATACTATCAATTTCTTTTCCATCCTCGCAGAAGAGAATGAGTACCTGATCCAGTAAAAAGCCACCGTTCTACAGACCTTTTTACCAGGGTCTGTTGGCATTAGCATGATTTTTTAAAGCTCGTACGATTTACATCACCAAAAACACTCTATATGTATTCGCTCAACTCAGACCCCAACCAAAAAAAGGATCATCCTGAACAACAAGAACAGCAAAATTCTGATGAAGGAGTTTATGTTTATAATGATGACGGCACTCCTATGGATACAGGTGATAGAACCTATGTTTCCGTAGACTTGCCTGAAGAAGATGCATCAGCTACTGGTTCAGGAGATGAATAGCTGTTGTTATGCTATTTGTACTGTTGATTATTTTCTTTTCGTGAAATACGCTGCAATAATATCTTTGAAAGAACTATTCTTCTCCGGATGTTTCAATTAAAAGGTAAGAAAGCTGTTATCACGGGTTCTGGCAGCGGTATAGGAAAGGCTGCTGCTTTGCGATTTGCCTTACAGGGTGCAGAAGTACATGTGCTCGATCTTAACGAAGATGCTTGCAGGAGCACCGTAGATGAGATATTATCCACAGGAGGATCGGCGGTGGCGCATTCCTGTGATGTATCTGATCATGAACAGGTGCAAACAGCGTTTCAGGCGATAGGAAGCATACAGATTCTTGTAAACAGTGCGGCTATTTCGCACATTGGAACCGTGGAGAGCACTACAGAACAAGACTTTGACAGGATCTACAACGTGAACATTAAAGGCGTTTACAACTGCCTGCACGCTGCAGTTCCTCTCATGAAAGACAAGGGTGGTGTGATTCTGAATCTTTCCTCCGTAGCGAACATGGTGGGGATTCCAGACCGCTTTGCTTACTCGATGAGCAAAGGCGCTGTGTTCGCTATGACTCTCTCTGTTGCAAAGGATTATCTGCACCATGGTATCCGGTGCAATTGCATCTCGCCAGCCCGGGTGCATACACCTTTTGTGGATGGTTTTTTAAAGAAAAACTATCCTGGAAGAGAGGCAGAAATGTTCGAAAAACTGTCTAAGACGCAGCCCATAGGCCGCATGGCTAAGCCAGAGGAGATTGCAGCACTAATCCTGTATCTGTGCTCCGACGAAGCTTCTTTTATCACCGGCTGTGATTACCCGATCGATGGTGGATTTACACGTTTGAACAATTAACAGACATATATATGAAACTAATTCGCTTTGGAGAACTAAACAACGAAAAGCCAGGTGTTGTTATTGACGATGTTATTTACGATACGTCCTCTTTTATAGATGATTATAACGAGAGGTTCTTTGAAACGGATGGAGTGCAAAGGCTGCAACAATTTATAGCTGAGAATAAAAACCAGTTACGAAAACAAGAAAACAATGTTCGGATTGGCTCACCTGTAGCACGGCCCTCAAAGATTATTTGCATTGGCCTCAATTATGCAGACCACGCCAGGGAAACAGGAGCAACACCACCTACCGAGCCGGTGATATTTTTTAAAGCTACAACGGCACTCTGCGGACCGAACGATCCCATAGTGATACCAAAGAACTCTAAGAAAACAGATTGGGAGGTAGAATTGGCGGTGGTGATGGGCAAAAAGGCATCTTATGTTTCGGAAGCAGATGCTTTGGACTATGTGGCTGGCTACTGTTTGCATAATGATGTGAGCGAAAGGGAGTTTCAACTTGAGAGAGGTGGCACCTGGGACAAAGGAAAAGGCTGCGACAGTTTTGCACCAATTGGTCCCTACCTCGTGACTAGCGATGAAATCACAGATACAAACAATTTACGTTTATGGCTCACTGTTAATGGGCAAATGATGCAGGACGGAAATACATCTAACCTCATTTTCCAAATTCCATTTCTCATATCGTATGTAAGCCAGTTTATGAGCTTGCTGCCTGGCGATATTATTTCTACCGGAACACCGGCAGGCGTTGGCTTGGGAATGAATCCGCAGGTGTTTCTTAAACCAGGGGATGTGGTAGAACTAGGCATTGATGGCTTAGGTACTTCAAAACAGCAGGTGAAGGCTTATGGCGGGTAGGAAGGAGCACACCACCACAAGCCGTTTGGTGCATTTATCTTATTTGCCCATTGCCTCTGATCACCCATTTCTCTGTCACGAGCTTTTCCAGCGCAAATGGCCCGCGAGCATGTAGTTTTTGTGTTGAAATGCCGATCTCAGCTCCTAGTCCAAACTCTTCTCCGTCGGTGAAGCGTGTGGATGCATTGGTATAAACAGCTGCTGCATCTACTTCCTGCACAAACCGCTGACATTGCTTCTTATTTTCAGATACAATTGCTTCTGAATGCCTGGTCGAATATTGTTGTATATGTTCCAGCGCCTCATCCATATCGCCTACAACTTTCATAGCACACTTCAGGCTTAAAAACTCCCTTCCGAAATCTTCCCTGGATGCCTGCTGTATTTGTGAATAGCCTTTTAGCAGGCGACCTGATTGCCGGTCAGCAAAAACCTCTACTCCAAAGCGCTCAAATTCAGGCCTAAGCTTTTCCAGGAATATTGGTGCAATTGCTTCGTCTACAAGGATCGTGTCTACGGCATTGCACACCGAAGGTCTGGAAACCTTTGCATTTACAACAATGTTTACTGCCTTGTCTAAATCAGCATTTTTTTCTACATAGATGTGGCACACACCGGCACCGGTTTCTATAACCGGCACCAGGCTATTCTTTCTAACAAATTGTATGAGACTGTCAGATCCACGAGGGATGATTACGTCTATGTACCTGGTAGCAGTAAATAGCTCCTGCACCGTTTCTCGCTGAGATGGCAGGAGCGTTACACAATCTTCTGGCAAATCATGTTGCATCAGCACCTGGTGAATCAGGTTTATGGCTACTTTATTTGTTTCATCAGCTTCTTTACTTCCTTTCAATACACAGCCATTCATGCTGCGGAGGCAAAGAGCAGCAATATCGAAAGTGACGTTTGGCCTGGATTCATAAATAGCCCCTACAACCCCAAGAGGTACCGCAATCTTTTCAAGTTCGAGACCATTGGGTAAGGTTTTTTTGTCCAACACTGCGCCCGCAGGATTCGGTAGCTTGCTCACCTTTCTTATGGCATCTGCAATACCTGTTATTCTCTTTTCGTTGAGCAATAGACGGTCTATGCGTGGATCGTTTGCATCCTGTTTGGCAACATCTTTCTTGTTTGCTTTTAGAATAATTTCTTTGTTCGATTCAAGTACGTCTGCTAGAGCTTTCAAGGTTTTTTTTATCTGCGCATCACTTGCATTACGCAATGCCGCAGCAGCTTTGAAAGTCTTTAGAAGGAGTGGTTGAATACTTTTCATTTGCAGCATTTAGTTTTTGTACTTGCGTAAAAGTCCGCTATTAAATTGGCTCTGCAAGTTAATGGTCTTTGGTACCGGTATCTAATAGAATAGCACAATATCATCTGCGTGAGCAGCCAATGCATTTTTTTGCGAGATCTGCTGCTGTATTTCCTTTGCGCCCAGCTTCACCTTGGCTACTCCGATGATGGCATTCTTCTCGTTTATAATTTGCACAACTTCACCTGCGGAGAAATTTCCTTGCATTCCTTTCACACCAACAGATAGTAGGCTTTTCCTGTTGAATAAGGCCTTTTCTGCACCTTCATCTATTTGAATGCCGCCAATGGTGTGTGAACCACTCGCAAGCCATTTTTGCCGTGCCTTTAGGTTGGATGGCTGTGCAGAAAATACGGAGCCGCTTTCACCATGCAGCGCCTTTTTTATGGGTGCACTTTCAGCAAGACCGCACATGATGACATTTATGCCTAACGAAGTTGCCAGTCGCGTGTAGGTCAACTTCGACACCATGCCTCCGAGGCCTAAGTTGCTCTTCTCGTTGTTCACATAGCTCATGATTGTGCTGTCAACTTTTTCGATAACAGGGATGATCTGCTTATCGTTGTTCATAAATCCACCAACTGAAGTGCAAATAACAAGTGTCTCCGCATCAAAGCCAATAGCAATTAAGGTTGCTAATTCATCATTATCTGAAAACTTCAACTCTATATTGCTTACAAGGTCATTCTCGTTCACTACCGGTATAATATCGCTTCTCCAAAACTCAGAAAAGGTCTCTTTTAGCTGGAGAAATTGAGCCCTGTTGGAAAAATGATGTCTTTCGCACAACGCCTGGGCCACAGTAATTTGGTACCTGGAAAAATACTTGTGATACAACTGAATCAGCAAAGGATTTCCGACAGCTGCTGCTGCTTTACGCTCCGTCAAACTGCCTTTGTAGTTTTTGATGTACGCTTTGCCACTTCCTACCGCGCCACTGGACACGATGACGATGCGGTACTTTTGCACAAGTGCTGATATTTCGGTAGCAAGTTTTCTGATCACTGCATGATCAATGCTTCCATCTTCCTTACCTATGACTGCTGACCCCAATTTTATAACTAGAACAGGCTTTTGCATGAGCGACTTGTGAGCTGTGCAAAACTATTTGAAAGTATACTTCTGCACAAAGGAATTACACGCTTGGAAAATGGATGGTCAAATTCATTTTATTGCTTCGTAAAGCACTTCTACCGGGTGCAACGCTTTTTTGCCGGTTCCATCTTTTATCTGGTGACGGCAGCTTGTGCCTGGCGCCGCAATAATCACTGATTCATTCTGCTTACGTACGGTGGGCAGAAGCACCAGTTCTCCTATCTGCTGAGAGACGTCATAATGTTCTTTTTCGTAACCAAACGAACCCGCCATGCCACAGCAGCCGGATGGGATGGTAGAAACAGAATAGTTCTCCGGCAACGACAACAGTTTGTATGATGGCAAAACAGACGATAGTGCTTTCTGCTGGCAGTGCCCGTGGAGAACAATTTCTTTTTTTTCTTTTGTGAATTGCTCTTTGGTAATATAACCCTTGTCAATTTCTCCGGCAATAAATTCATCGACTAGATAAACATGTCTTGCCAACTCCTTTGCTGGTTCAAATAAATCATCATCAGCAAGATCAACATATTCATCACGAAACGTCAATATGGCCGAAGGTTCAATTCCGATCAGCGGCCTTGTGTCGGTGATGATCGACCGAAGCTTTCTAATGTTGTTGTTAGCGATCCTTTTAGCTTGTCTTACGAGGCCTTTGGATAGCCAGGCTCTTCCACTCTCTGTGTGGTCCGGGATGATAACGTCATAACCTAGCTTTTCTAACAACAGAATTGATTTTATGCCGATTTCGGTATCATTGAAATTCGTAAACTCATCACAAAACAGGTGTAAAGTTTGCCGAGGTGAAGTTGATTTTTGGCTTTGAGGCGCCACATCTTTTGAGGCAGCTTTTCTTTGATGCTGTTGTTTGTGTTTCCTGAACCATGTTCGCAAAGTGGTTTTATACAAAGTGGGCATTGAGCGTTCTACTGCAAAACCGGAAAACCTTTTTACAAGCGTGCTTACAGGCTTGTTTGTCATCATAAAGTTGTAAATGCCAGGTGCCAGTGAACCTAGCCTGGCAGAAGTGTTGAAGTTTGCGATCAGCTTCGTTCGGAGTGGAACTCCATTAGCATCATAATAATGCTGAAGCCATTCTGCTTTAAGTTTGGCCATGTCCACATTTGAGGGACATTCAGACTTGCATGCCTTGCAACTCAGGCAAAGGTCCATCACATCATGAATTTCTTTGTGATCAAACCTGTTGATCTTGTTCGAATGGGTGAGGAACTCACGCAAGATGTTTGCTCTTGCCCTGGTGGTGTCTTTTTCATTTCGTGTAGCCATGTAAGAAGGGCACATAGTGCCTCCTGCAAGCTGGGTTTTTCTACAGTCGCCTGAGCCGTTGCATTGTTCTGCATGTTGCAGCACATCCTGATTGTAATAACGGAAAACCGTTTCGAACTTTGGTGTTTGCTGCCCGGGAGTGTAACGCAGCATTGTGTTCATCGATGGTGTATCGACAATCTTGTTTGGATTGAAGATGTTATGCGGATCCCAGCTTCGTTTGATCTCCTTCAATAAGCTGTAATTCTTTTCACCAACCATCTGTCTGATAAACTCTCCCCTCAGTCGACCATCACCGTGCTCTCCACTTAAGGAGCCGCCATATTTCTTTACAAGTGTTGCAATTTCTTCGGCAATAGCTCTGAATAAGCGGTTGCCTTCATTGGTTTTCAGATTGATGATGGGCCGCAAGTGTATCTCGCCTGACCCCGCATGTGCATAATGCACAGAATACAGGTTGTACTTCTTTAATATCTCATTGAAATCAGCAATATAGTCGGGCAGGTCATTTACATCAACTGCCGTGTCCTCAATTACGGGAACTGCTTTCTCATCTCCGGGCAGATTGCTCAACAAACCCAATCCTGCTTTCCGTAACGTCCATATTTTTTTTGTGTCTTCACCAAACAGCAGTGGAAAATGATAACCTAGGCCGGCTGCTCTCATTTCTTCTTCAACTTTCTTTGCAATGGTGGCGATCTCTTCACGCGAATCTCTTGAAAACTCAATCACCAGGATAGCACCGGGGTCACCAACCACAAAAAATCTGTTCTTACTTTGTTCGATGTTGTCTTTTGTGCAGTCAAGAATGTAGTGGTCTATCAGCTCGCTTGCGCTAGGTCGATATTTTAACGCAATAAGGTTGGCTCTGAGCGATTCATCGATTGATGTAAAATGAACGCACAGCAGACCCATTTCTTTTGGAGGCAATGGCACCACACGTAGTTTGATCTCTGTCAAGAAAGCCAGTGTTCCTTCCGAACCTGCGATAAGCTTACAAAAGTTGAAATCTTCCCCGCCCGCAGTGAATGGGGCGGTCTCTACGAGCATATCGACAGCATAACCTGTATTTCGCCTTTCCACGCTTTTTTTCGGGAATTCTTTCCTGATTTCTTCCTGATTGTTATAGTCGCTGAGCAAGCTGCGCACTTTCCGGTAAATGGATGCTTCGAGGGAATTGCCGTCACACTTGTTGTGAAATTCTTCGATGGATATTGATTTGAATTCCGATTCTGAGCCGTCACTTAAGAGCGCCTTTACTTCTAGCAAATGCTCTCGGGTGCTACGGTAAACAACTGAATTCGATCCGCAGGAGTTGTTGCCCACCATTCCACCAATCATTGCACGATTGGCCGTGGATGTTTCAGGCCCGAAGAATAAGCCGCGAGGCTTCAGGAACATATTCAGTT
>DASQNW010000380.1:0-3042 GCA_035644775.1 Chitinophagaceae bacterium
ATGCTGTAGTTCATCGATTTTTTTCGATGCATCAGCTTTTGTTAGTTGGTCGTCGAGCTCTTCACCCGCTTCATCAGACAAAGTCTTAAGATAGGAACGCTGAGCACCAGTCATTGGCTCATCGCCTGTAGTCCACTCTTCGGGATCTTTGATCGTGTTGCTACGTCCCGCCTGGTCATTGTTGCTATTGGTCGAACGATCTGCATTATTGTTTCGCTCGTTGGGTTGATTGTTTTGATTTTGCATAATACTAATATTTTTAGCATATTACCTGCAAAAACGAAACCATTTTAATTGACTCTGCCAGCAAACTGTAAACCTACTGCCCTGTTACTAAACTGTGGCGGCATATACCCAATCAAATTATATTTGAAAGCAGAAAGAACCTATGTCCATTTTGCAATCTATAATGCAACACAAGATCGTTGCAATCATCCGCGGAGCTGACCCTGAGGCTCTGCCTTCCATCGTGGAAGCATTGCAGGCAGGCGGAATAAAGGCAGTGGAGATCACCCTCAATTCACCCAAGGCTATCTTTCTCATCAACAAAATCACCCAAGAGTATGGCAACTCTATGTTTGTTGGCGCGGGAACAGTTTTGAACGTGAGGGCAGCAACTGAAGCCATTGAAGCAGGTGCCCGATTCATTATTTCACCGTCTGTTGATCTGGACACCATCAGGTATTGCAAGGAACAGCAAATTGCATGTATGCCTGGCGCTTACACGCCTACAGAGATTGTCACTGCTTTCAACGCAGGGGCAGACCTGATAAAAATATTTCCGGCGCCAAGCCCCGAATACATAAAGGACTTACGCGGTCCGCTTTCACATATACCAATGATGCCGACAGGCGGTGTAACGCTGCAAAATATTGTTGCTTACGCTAAAGCAGGCGCGGTAGCATTTGGCATCGGCTCTGCGCTGGTAAATACAAATCAACCTGTAACTGCTGATTACCTTGCCGTCCTTACGTCCAAAGCGCAGGATTTTGTAACTGCTGTTGGCAGTATACCTTAAGCAACATCTTCGCCGATTTACTCGATCACTTTTCCGTTTACCAGGGTTACTACACTGGAAGGAGGTAGCTCTATATTGGTTTTCTCTACCGGGTTTGCCGATTTGGTGCAGTTGGCGTTTGCTCCATCTGTAACATACATGTCGAAGGTAGCGGGTATATTTTCTCCGGTTAAACTCACCTTTACTTTTTTATCAGAGTTATTTATAAGTACAACTGTGAAGGCTCCCATCTGGGAATGTTCAAAAGCTGAGGCCAACACTTTCACCCCTTCATCATATGTCACCTTTACCATTTTGGCGTTAGGTCTTATGAACCTGTAAAACTGCTTAGAAACGAAGTACTTCTTACCCTTTCCCGTACCCTGCATCAGGTTGTACTCATTAATACTGCCTAGCTCGCTACCCTGCCACCAAACCCATGCGGAGGCATTGCCGAAGTAGAGTGCAGCATGAATGGCCATGCCCAGGTCAAGTGCTCCAGCCTTGCCGACCCTGCTGTCCCTCCAGGAGTCGCTGTAGCCAGATGTTTCTGTCATCCAGAACGGCTTTCCTGATGGGATCATATGTTCGTTTTTCGCAGTAGTCCAAAGTTTGGCCATCTCTGACGTGGCTGTGGGAGTAACCCCTTCCACGTAGCCGTGTACAGCCCAAATATCGAAGTTTTGAAGTGCCGCAGCATCCTTCATCAGGTTATCGTGATAAAACCACTGCCGGTCCTTACCCGCCTCTATACCCAGCATGTTTTCAGAACCAAAGATCTTAACATTTGGAAATCTTGCTTTCACTACAGGCATCGAGTTTTTCAGCATCTCGCCGTACCATTTCTGTGGTTTGTAAAAATTGGAATTGAAGTCTGGTTGTTTGAAAAACGGTTCATTCTGAGGGCTAATGGCATACACATCAACACCGGAGTTCTTGTAAAGCTGAATTCCATCTGCCAACCAGTTGCCAAACTCCACGTATTTCGCAGGGTCTAGGGTGCCTCCATTCCTGACGCCCTGTGGGTGAGGAACTCCTGCTATTGGATTATTGTCCGCATCTAAAGCAACTTTCATATCAGCTGGCGGTGACCAGACAGTGAAAATGAACTTGAGAGGCACATTTTTTTCCTTAGCTATTTTAGACAGCCCTTCAACCACTGGTTTTTGCTTGTTCCAGTCTGCATCCTGGCCCCGGGAGGGAGTAGAAGGAGGATAATATTCGTTCCGCCAGATAGTGAGGCCCAAATCTTCAATCACCTGTGTCGCCCAGGCGTCTGAATACATTTTGCTGGCACTTTCCCACCATACATCCTGGGCACCAAAGAAACCAAAGCCATCAATGTTTTGATATTTTGTACTCCGATCAATGGCTACTGAGGTGCTGGTGTCTTTTACACCTGAAGTAGGAGGAGGATTCGAATTGTTTGAAGAGTCTTTGCTTTTCTTGCACGAGATCGCGAGAATGGTGCATGTGCAAACAGCAACAATAAAGCTTAGGGTCGTTGTTTTTATGTTCATGGCAAAACCTTCTTTAAGCAAATTAGATGCAAGGTTTTGAAATACTGTCCTCGGGTATACTGGTTCGCTAACTAGCCACAAGCAGCTCAATTCTGGCTTCATTTTTTCACTTCGTATAAAATCAACAGGTTTATTCACTAAAATGAAAAAAATGAAACGGATAGTTATCGCTGCGGTGTCGTTGCTGAGTGTAGGATCCGCGTTATGGGCTGGTTTGATGTTGAAGAAGAAAGGTGACAAGGCCAAAAAGTCGCAAGCTCCTGTGCCGGAAGATAAAGCAGTATCAAGACGACATCCTGCAGCGTCAAGCCGCAGTGCCGGTATGGCTGTGAAGAAGGATGGTTCATTAGCAATGCCACAAAAGCACAGGGGAGCTGAAACTGCAGCCCATGTGCATTTGAAAAAGAACGGTGAGCCTGACAGGAGGTTCAAGGAAAACAGATCCAGATAGTTTTATATTAATGTAAGCCTTGCCCAATAGGGCTTTTTACTAGTGGACAGAAGATGCGCAGACCCGACTGAATC
>DASQNW010000381.1:0-15437 GCA_035644775.1 Chitinophagaceae bacterium
TACACGTGATCGGGAAGGTTATGGATCTTGATCCACTCTATCTGTTTTGCTTTTGCCGGGTCCCAAACTTGTCCTTCCGAAAACCCTGCGTAGTCGTATAACTTTTGAATTTCCGCTGTGCCATTGATCTCATTCCCTTCTCCATCCAAAAGCTTAGGTCCTTTCTCATATGTAGATATAGCCTTATGGCAGTTCATGCATACATTGAGAGATGGAATCGCAGCATGCTTGCTTTCCCACGCATTTCCGTGGCAGTATAAGCAATTGATCTGATTGATACCAGCATGCACTTTATGTGAAAAATAAATGGGTTGAGATGGCTGATAGCCCTGTTGACGCCCCAGGTTTATTGCACCCTTCGCTACCAGGTAACCGCCCACTACAAACAACACAATAGCCATTAGGCCAATGTAAATTTTGTTACGCCAGAATGGTACGGGATCGGGACGGGTAATGCCTTCTTTATCATCCGACAGTTTTTTCAGATTGCTATTCACCTGCATCAGGATGAGCGCGATGATAGCGAGAATAATAGAGATGATACCGAAGATAACTGCGCTGTTGGCCGAGTCCTCCGCAGCAGCTGCTGCTCCTGAACCAGCTTCCCCAGGGGCAGGTGCCGTTTGCGGAGCATTGATGTATTCTACAATTGCATCAATTTCCTGCTCTGTCAATTGCGGAAAACCTGGCATTATTTGACCATACTCTACTTGCAGTGCCTTCGTGTATGGTGTTGTGGGAATAAAAGCAGCAGGATTATGAATCCACTTGTACACATTAGCTTTTTCTGTCCACGGGCCTCTTTCTGTAAAACCAGCCAGTGCAGGGCCGGTTAGTTTTTTATTTATTGCGTGGCAGGATTGACAATATTGTTGAAATAATGTTCTGCCCGCCTGGCCAAAAACAGTAGTATGAGAGAGAAAAAAAACAAATCCGATCAGCGCAGTCTTTCTAGCAATTAGCTTAAAAAAAATCATGGATGCTAAGGATCTAAATGTGGATAATTTCCTGAATCGGGGGCAAAAATATGACAGGAATTTTACAAAACACCATACCACCTGACTTTTTTTTAAGCCGCTACTGGCTTGAGTTTCAGCAGATTTAGTGAAGTGAAAAATTGTTTTGTGCCATGTTCGCTCACAGCATTTCAAAGAGCTTCAACAAATGTGTGCATGTGCAAATCATTTGTTCATTTCTCAAGTGCAAAACAGTTGCTTATCTACTTTTTTGTTGCTGTTTGAACGCAATATTTTCTATTATGGTGGAAGAAACCTCATCGAAAACGCTTCAAAAAAGGCGGTGCTAATGAAGCAAACAATGGAAGCAACGTAAATCTTTTCGTTAACACCCCTCTAATCTCCAGTTTATTTTTCTATTAGTTTTAGCAGATGAAAAGAATTGCTGTTTTTGCTTCCGGGAAAGGCACAAATGCAAAGAAGATTATCGATCATTTTAATGAGGCTTCTAATGATTCAAAAGTTGTTTTAATAATTTGTAATAAGGCAGGTGCTGGTGTTTTAGAAGTAGCAGAAAGCGCAGGTATCCCCACTCTGCTAATTGAGAAAGAACAATTCTTCAGAGGAGATGCTTATGTACCGGAACTTACTGCCGCTAAAGTTGATTTTATTGTTCTGGCGGGGTTTTTATGGAAGATGCCACCGAAAATTATAGATGCATACCCAAGAAAGATTGTGAACATCCACCCCGCGTTGTTGCCCAGGTATGGTGGCAAGGGAATGTATGGAAACTTTGTGCACGAAGCTGTGTTGGCTGCTAAGGACCGGAGAAGCGGCATCACCATACATTATGTGGATGAACAGTATGATAGCGGAGATATCATTTTCCAGGCTACCTGCGATATTGATGAACGGGATGATGCAGAAAGCCTCAGTCAAAAGATACACGCCTTGGAACACGAACATTATCCTAAGGTTATTGAAAGACTGATAACATCTCCAGACTTTAACTCAATGGACTAGGCAGCGTCAATTTACCATAGCATTTGCAATTTGTTTCGTTATTTGCTCTACCCATGGTGAAAACCTTCCGTTTTCATATTATACTGCTCGTTTTTCTTTCTACTATTGTTGCTTTGAATGCAGCAGCGCAGTATAAAGTGCAGGGAACAGTGTTTGATAGCTCACATGTATATCCTCTCGAAGCAGTAACCGTGATGGCTACCAATGGCAACGGCACCATCACCAATGCAAATGGACATTATAGTATAGAAGTTGGTGAAAGAGATTCAATTTGGTTTTCGTATTTAGGAAAACCCACAATGAAGTTTGCAGTTATAAAGATGTCTGATGTGATGCAGTTTAACATTGCACTGCAGGTGAACATCCCGGTGTTAAGGGAAGTGACTATTCGACAACGAAATTTTAAAGAAGACTCTGCGCAAAACCGGCGGGACTATCAAAAAGTGTTTGACTTTCAAAAACCAAACCTTGGAACTATGACCTCCATTGGACCCGGTGGGGCAGGAGTGGACATCAACGAACTTATCCGGACTTTCCAATTCAGAAAGAACCGAAACATGCAACGCTTTCAGGATCGGTTGGTGCAGCAGGAAAAGGAAAAGTATGTTGATCATCGTTTCAACAAGGGGCTGGTGCGTAGGCTTACAAATTTGACAGGTGAGGAACTAGACAAGTTTATGAATGCATACCGCCCCACCTACGAGTTCACTTTATATAGCAGTGACTATGATTTCCAGGCCTTCATCAAAGAATCGTTTAAGATTTATGCCAATCAAAAATCCTTTTAGAGAGAATTTAGTTACGCCATCTTAGGCTTAAGAGTCTGCTCTTATATTTGACCTTCTGTTTCGATAATTTTTTCTCTTTTCAAAAAAACAGAAGCACATGGAACAATTGAATTTGGGTATTGGCACCCGCTTACAGCACACACAACATGGCCCAGGAGTGATTGTAGGCATCCGGTACGCCACCTATCTTATCTCGTTCATTTATCATGGCATAAAAGAAATTGATAAGAATGACGTGAAGCTGGAAGAGATCATCCCAGAGAATATAACAGTAGAAATAGAAACGCATTCAGAAGTAGAAAAGTCGCTGCTGAAGATTTTGAGATTATGGGGCGGCATCTCCGAAGTAGTAAAACTTGGAGATCGATGGCAGGGAGGAACCATGCTCCTGCAACCTGCAGACAAGTCTTTGAAGCCCAAAGAAATTCCCATTGAAGACTTCTTTCACAAGATCGTAATGCTCCGTGACCGCCTGAGGGTGCTTGAACAACAAATAAACGCACACAAGAAACTTGCTGACGAGGAGAAGGTGAACCTGCAGCAGTACATTACCCGTATCTATGGTTCGCTGACCACCTTCAATGTCTTATTTAAGGATAAGGAAAAGTGGTTCGTGGGAGAAAAGGGAAGTGGCGAATAGGTATGCTATTTTTCCATCCATTTTGGATTTGCCTTCTGAATTTCAGCATACACCGGACAAGCAGGGTCGTGAGCTCCCGGTAAATATCCTGTGCTCAGGAGGAATTCGTTAACAATCTCTCCACCTGTGAACCGGAATGTTTTCTTGAAGATTTTCATCCATTCTTCTTTGGTTTTCGGATGATGAGAGTCGAGCCACCTCTTAAAGGAACCAAAATCTTTTTGTAATTGCAGAACAACAAGGGAGTTATAGATAGCAGCTTCAATTTTCAACCGGTTCCTGATAATGCCTGCATCCGTCATCAACCGTTGCTTATCCTTTTGGGTATATGCTGAAATTTTTTTTATGCTGAAACCGTCGTAAGCTTTTCGGAAGTTTTGCTCCTTATTTAAAATTGTTGTCCAGCTCAACCCTGCCTGGTTGATCTCCAGCAGAAGTCTTCCAAACAATTCGTCGTCATCGTGTATCGGAAAGCCATATGCTGTATCGTGGTAGCGGTGGTGTACACTGCCTGCATCCATTTTCGCTACCGCCGCGCAATAACTTTTTGGATTCACTATTAAAATGATTGATGTTTCAAACCTGTATACGACATCGTGCCGGGCCTATTGATGTAATCAATACTTTAGCAAATGCTGCACATACTCATGCAATCTTGCTTTTGCTAAAAATTGATTTTCCAATTCAGTATTGAACGGCACAGGCGTATCCAACGAAGCGCAACGCATCACCGGTGCATCAAGGTAAGGAAAACAATGCTCATTTATCCATGCGCTGATCTCTGCACCAATGCCCCCGAAAAGTACGTCTTCATGCAAGATTAAAACCTTGCCGGTTTGCTTTACCACCTGCTTAATTGAGGCGTAATCTAAAGGCAGCAATGTTCTTAAGTCAAGAATGTCAATAGAGATATCAGTGTGCTCCGCAGCATAATCTTCTGCCCAGTGCACACCCGCTCCGTAAGTAATAATTGACAAGTCATCGCCAGTTTGCACACGGCGAGCTTTGCCTATCTCTGTTTGAAAAGGATGCTCCGGTACGGAGCCGCTGATGCTCCGGTACAATGCTTTATGTTCAAAATACAGCACCGGGTTCGGATCTTGGAAGGCAGCCATCAATAACCCCTTTGCATCCTCTGGTGTTGCAGGGAACACAACCTTTAGTCCGGGCGTGTGCACAAACCACGCTTCATTTGATTGGCTGTGAAAAGGACCGGCACCTACTCCTCCGCCTGTCGGCATTCGAATCACCACATCTGCTGCCTGCCCCCAGCGATAATGCAGCTTAGCAAGATTGTTTACGATCTGGTTAAAACCCATTGTTACAAAATCTGCAAATTGCATTTCAACCATGCTTTTAAATCCTTGAAGGCTCAGTCCTAAGGCTGCACCCAGAATAGCACTTTCACATAGGGGAGTGTTGCGCACTCTCTCTTTTCCAAAGGTCTGCACCAGGCCCTCAGTGATTTTGAACACGCCGCCATATTCTGCAATGTCCTGTCCCATCAGAACAAGATTCGGGTATATTTCCATGCTCTGGCGCAACCCTTCTTTGATGGCATCAATAAAACGAATATTCGATCTTCCTGAAGTTGAATCTTGGGAACCTGAAATATCTTTTACTTCGGAGCCAGCTGTGTCTGGCGAAACGGTTTCGTAATAATTAGCTGGTGCATATACATCGTGTAGTTCTTTGCCGACACTTACCACCATTGGCTTGCTGCTTGCCATCTTCAGCTCGTCATCTATTAACTGCAATTGTTCTTTTCTGATTCTTTCAATTTCATCAATGCTTAGAACTCCTTCTGAGAAAAGAAAAAACTCAAAGCTTTTCACCGGATCTTTTTCACTCCATTGCTCCATCAGTTCTTTAGGAACATACTTTGTGCCGCTTGCTTCTTCGTGGCCCCGCATACGAAAGGTCATACACTCTATCAGGTAGGGCCGCTGCTCGCGGATGCAATACTCTCTTACTCCTTTTACGGTGTCATAAACTTCAAGAACATTATTTCCGTTGATGGTTACTGCATCCATTCCATAAGCTGCACCCCTGTCGGCCAGTTGTCGGCAGCGATATTGTTCCGCGGTGGGCGTGCTCAATCCATACCCATTATTCTCAATGATAAAGATCACAGGAAGGTCCCACACCGATGCAGTATTCAAAGCTTCATGAAAATCACCCTGGCTGGTGCCACCATCTCCTGTAAAAGCTAAGGACACCATTTTTTTGTTTGTCAATTTATAAGCGAGTGCCACGCCATCTGCAATAGCTAACTGCGGACCCAGGTGTGAAATCATTCCGCAGATGTGGTGTTCCTTACTGCCGAAATGAAAGCTTCGCTCCCGGCCTTTGCTATACCCATCTTGTGCTCCCTGCCACTGTTTGAATAATTTATGCAGAGGCATATTCCTGCAGGTGAATACTCCAAAGTTGCGGTGTAGTGGCATGATCCATTCATCTTCGTGGAGCGCCAATGTTGCACCTACTGATATTGCTTCCTGCCCAATGCCACTAAACCATTTTGATATTCTACCCTGGCGCAGCAACAACAACATTTTTTCTTCAATCAGCCTTGGCCAAAGCAAATGGCGGTAAAAATCCAGTATCTGTTCGTCGCTAAAACCATGTCGTAAAAACTTCATAACCTATGAGGCGTTGCAGGTCAAATTACGCCCTTATTTTAAATCAGTGAGCATTCTGAATCGCAGCTTATTTGAAGAGAGAAATGGGTAGAGTATCTCGGGCGTTGCAATTCTAAGGTTTCATTAGCTTTCCAAAATTGCAGACTCACTTATCTGAATATGGCGGACGTAGCACTTGCTCAGAAATTTGCGCTACGATACGTTACGCACGGGAAGGGCTTACACCACTACCAGTTCATAAAAGTTTTCCGGCACCAGGTATTTATTGGCCAACTGCTGCAGCTCTTCGGGTGTCACCGATTTAATGGTGTTGATCTGCTTATAAAAATGATCCTCCTCCAGGCCATTGAGGATAATGTTTTTCCAGCGGTTTATGATTTGAAACGGACCGTCCAGATCTCCCAGAATAGAACCCATCATGTAGTTGCGCACCAGCAGCAGTTCTTCAGGATCTACGAGTTCGGTACGTAGCCGTTCCATCTCTTTGTAAATCTCTACGATAGCTGCTTCGCAAACATCCCTGCCTGCTTCGGTGCTGATCACCCAGGCTGTCTCCTGTATATGGTTTTGAAGGTAGCTGTAAATGCCATAGGTGTAGCCTTTCTCTTCACGAATGTTGCTCATAAGCCTCGACCCAAAAAAGCCACCAAACAAACTATTCAACACCTGCACCTTTAAAAAATCCGGGTGATGACGATTAGGAAAAGACGCCCCGATGCGGATAGCACCCTGCACACCGTTTACATCGTTTATTACACGATACTTTTTTTCTGCTGCAGCTGATGCCGGCAGTGGCTGCACTGCAACAGGGTGGGAGTTGAGATCACCAAAATTTTTGTTCAGCAACGGGAAAATGTTCTGCGGCAGTTTCCCCGAAACGAACATTACTATTTTTCCATGGACATAATAGTTGTTGAAGAATTCAGTCAGCTGCTCGCGTTGCACATTGTCGAAATCTTCAAACCTGGTGTAACGACCATACGGGTGACCTTCGCCATACAGGTACGCATCAATAAGGCGGCCAGCAACAAAATCGCATTTCTTCATGTTCACCTTCAGCCGCTGCTTCATGTTTTGCTTGTACACATCCAGCTCTTCCTGCGGAAACACGGAATCGGTCAGAAGTTCCTTTACTACAGGTAACAAAACCTCCAGGTGCTTAGAGAGCGAATGCAGTGATAGAGATGCTAGTTCGTTGTAACAGTTTCTGTTGAGATAAGAACCGTAGTACTCAAAATGTTCATTAATCTCGAACGCTGTTTTGGATCGGGTACCGTTCTTTAGCAGAAAATTGGTGCTAGCGGCTACCAGGTTCTGTTGCTCGAACCAATTGCCTGCGTAGAACAACCACTCAACCTGCACCACATCTTCCGCACCTGCATTTATAGCATACACTTCAATGCCGTTGTCCAGCGTGAATTTTTCAAACGGCTTTAATTGCAGGTTGAACTCGACTGCATCTTTTATTCTTGGCGGCTTCTTTCTATTTGGCGGCTCTTTGGTTGTTTGCATGAAAACTGTGGTGGGTAAGAGGCTTGCGCCTGTTCTTTTAATTTTTACTCATGTACCATAAAGTACTGCAGTTGCCATCGTTGAAGAGCTCATTACACACGTTACGGACATCCTGGATCGTGACGCCATGATACCTCCCGAGTTCAGTGTGCATCAGGCTTGCGTCTCCCAAAAGTTCATAAAAAGCAAGGCTGTTGGCCCGATTCATAATGCTCATATCTTCGAAGGCAATGATGCTTTCTGTTTTGTTTTTCACCTTTTCCAATTCGGCGTCGGTGATGACATCTGTTTTAATCTTTTCCAGTTCTTCACTGAGTGCCGCTTCCGCATCTTCCATTTTAACGCCTTTCACCAATTTACCTTCTATGGTGAGCAGGCCAGAGTCTACAGTGCCGTGATGATAACATTCTATGTTGCTGAATAGTTTTTTCTCCTTCACCAATCGCTGAAATAAACGTGAAGATCCGCCGCCGCCAAGGACTTCTGTAATCAGGTCTGCGGCATAATACCTGGGATCAAGCCGGGAATACATATGCCAGCATTTGTATAGAGCGTCCAACGGAACGTCTGCATATACCTCGAGCTTTCGTGGTGCTACCTGCGCCGGCTCCTCAGGTAGCTGGCGGTGATATTTATCTCCTGGCTCAATCGATCCAAACCACTTTTCTGCCAGCTCCCGAACTTGATCAACTGTAACATTGCCTGCAACAGATAAGATGGCATTAACGGGCCGGTAGTGTTTGAAAAAAAAGTTTTTTACATCGGCCAATTGAGCTGTTTCAATGTGTGACAATTCTTTTCCGATGGTCATCCACCGATAAGGATGAACCGTATATGCCAGCTCCCTCATTTTGTGCCATACATCGCCGTAAGGTTTGTTGAGGTAATGTTCTTTAAACTCCTCACAAACTACTTTTCGCTGCACATCTAAACTCTTGTCCGTAAATGCAAGCGAGTACATGCGATCGCTTTCTAGCCAAAAAGCGGTCTCGAGATTTTCCGCCGGTATTTGAATATAATAATTGGTAAGATCGTTGGTCGTGTACGCATTGTTCTCTCCACCGGCCATCTGTAATGGTTCATCGTATTCGGGGATATTGATGGAACCGCCGAACATCAGATGTTCGAACAAATGGGCAAAGCCAGTGCGGTCAGGATCTTCGTCTTTTGCCCCCACATCATACATAACGTTAACCACGGCCATGGGTGTGGAAACATCCTGGTGCACAATCACCCGCAAGCCATTCGACAAACTAAAGCGTTCAAATTCAACCACCAATCAATAATTTAAATGAAAAACAAAGCTGGTCAGAAATTTTCGGGTTGTAAATGTATTGAAAAGCAGGAAATGAGCTGAAACTCTTAGGCCGCTCCGGCGGCATGCTGTTCTATCGACCTTTCAAAATGCTTTTTGGCTTCATCTCAAGTTCAAGCATTTGATTATTTCTCATCACAATAAGCTTCATTTTCTGAACGCCACTTTGCAGGGCAGCTTTGTATTGTTGCAAGCTCTGGCTGAAGTTTCTATTCACAGCCAACACTAAATCGCCTTCCTTTAAGCCGGCTTTTTCAGCAGGAGAATCTTTTGCGACATCGCCAATCACTACCTTGTTGTCCAGGTAAAAAAGTTCAATCCCTGTATACGCATAATCAAATGGATCGCTATAATGCGAGTTGGGGGTAATGTAAATATCCCTCTTTTCGTAGTTTAAAATGATATTAAACCGGCGCAGCAGATCGTTGCCGATAATGCCTGCCAGGTAAGGATAAGAAGTCACATTGTAGGTATCATCAAAAGCATAAATGGGCACGTTCCTGAACCGAAAAGGCCCGAGCTTGACCTCTTTGATAACGGTTACCGTCATTTCTATTTCACCGCCAAGGCCTTCAGCAAGCTTTGGGTAAAGTTTCCTTTTCCTGGAGAGCAGTGCGCTATCCTTCAGAAAATCATTCGATAGAATCATGTTCATGCCGGCACCAATGTCAAAAAGAAAACGGCTGTTCACCGTGCGTTCATCTTTTATCCGTGCCGCTTGCACGGGAATAGACGTGATCAATGGCTTCAGCAAAAAACCTCCTCGCGGATACTTGAACGATCCCTTAGACCAGAATTCGATGATAGAACTGTCGTAATCAAGTTTAATAATGTACCTACTCAGGACAGAGTAGCCAATGATTCCGTCAATTCTTTCGCCGTACACGTTGGTAAGTATTTGATAATCGTTAACGTGGAACGAAAGGCTGTCGATCAGCAGATTGGGAACTCTAAGGCGCTGATAATTAAGAAAGCCTACTTTCTTAATACCTGCTATGCCGCGTATCAGCCTTTCAGACGGTGTAGGCTTGAGGCCGAGTCTAGCCACTGTAGTAGAATCAAGTGACACGCCTCCACTGCCGGTGTCGAAAATAAAATTAAGGCTGTCGGGGAATGATGCGAGTTGTGCCTTAATCAACACTACACCACCGGTGAATTGTACAAACCGAAACCTGGTCAATAGCTTAGAAGGCTCTACGAACTCCTCCTGCGATGAGCTTTTAATCACAACGACTAGAAAACAGAAAATGGCAGCAAACTTCTTCATTAGCTATTGAAAGTGTACAACGTAGCGAAAGCAGGAACAATTTCATATCGTCCGACTGCTAAATTTATTATAAGTTCTTCAGCAGCTGAAACCGTTCGGCCTTTTTGCCGTGCGTGACTGTAATTTTGCTCATGCTCGCTGACATTTTTGATAAAGCACTCCGGTTCGAATGGCTTAGTATAGAAGAAGGAATAGCTCTCTTTAAAAAAGCCTCACTATCCGAGCTAATGCTCATTGCAGATGAATTGCGGAAGAAGCAGGTACAACACGGCAAGGTAACCTGGCAGATAGATCGTAATGTGAATACCACCAATGTCTGCATCGCCAACTGCAAGTTTTGCAATTTCTATCGCGTGCCCGGCCATCCTGAAGCATACATCACGGAAATGCCGGTGTATCGGAAAAAAATTGAAGAAACCCTAAAATATGGCGGTGATCAATTGCTTTTACAGGGAGGGCACCACCCGCAACTCGGATTAGATTTTTACACGAGCACATTCAGGAAAATAAAACAAGAATACCCAACGATAAAACTCCATGCCTTAGGCCCCCCAGAGGTAGCACATATTGCTAAGCTCGAGAAAATGAGCCACAGGGCTGTACTTACGGAGTTGAAAGAGGCCGGGCTGGATTCGCTGCCAGGTGCTGGCGCAGAGATTCTTGTGGACCGAGTGAGAAGACTGATATCAAAGGGAAAATGTGGAGCCGAAGAGTGGCTCGCCATCATGGCAGAAGCGCATCAGCTACATATTACCACTTCAGCCACAATGATGTTCGGCCATGTAGAAACGCTCGAGGAGCGCTTTGAGCACCTCCTGAAAATAAGAGAGGTGCAATCGAGAAAGCCCGAAGCAGCCAAAGGGTTCCTGGCCTTCATACCGTGGACCTTTCAGGACGTTGATACATTGCTGACCAGGATACGCGGCGTACACAATTTAACTACACCCGACGAATACATACGAATGATCGCCATCAGCAGGATCATGCTGCCCAATATCAAGAACATACAAGCGTCGTGGCTCACGGTTGGAAAGCAAACGGCACAACTATGCCTGCATGCAGGCGCAAACGATTTCGGCTCCATAATGATTGAAGAGAACGTGGTAAGTGCTGCCGGTGCTCCACACCGGTTTACCTATAAAACAATTCAAAAAGCTATACGTGAAGCTGGTTTTGAACCACAATTGCGAAATCAGCAATACGAGTGGCGGCAAGTTCCTGTAGATATTGAAGAGCAGGTGGTGGCATATTAAAATGCTTGAGGTCTGAGGTCTCAAGTATGAGCAGCTGCATTCAGCACTGTCGCTATCTGAAGCCTCGTCAACGTACTACATACTACTTAACACACGACCTGAATTCTGGTGAGCTCCCGTATTCCGCTCTCCAAAGCCACCGCACCTAAGCTGCTGAAGCCGGATGTTGATCGAGAGCCGCAACTTTGTAATAATCCAACCCAATGATGAACAAATCAATATTGAAAATAACCCTTGCTTGAACGTACGAAGCTATTATCAATAAAATGATCGTTTATCTTCCCGATCAAAAGATCATGCGTATAGACTTTTTGGACACTCATTCAAAAAGATTTACAGCATGTAACCGCGTGATGGTAGAGGACGCCGTCCGGCTTTTTCTATATAGCTTCCCACCATTGTTTCTGCGAATGCTATCCTTCCGGGAGTTTGTTGCTGCAAAGATTGGACTGAAAACTGCAAATGGACGTACAGCGATTCTGAAGGAAATTGAATCATTCCGAGGGAAACCTGGTGAAAAGATTGCCTTGTTCGAAGTTTGGAAGAGAGAAGAAAACACTATCGTAACTGGTCAACAAGATAAGCACCTTGATTTCGCTTTGGTGTTCACAGTGGAACAAGATAGGCACACCTGCTTAGTGTCTTTGACTACAGCTGTTCAGATAAACAGCAGCCTCGGTAAAGTTTATTTTTTCCTGGTTCGGCCTTTTCATTCGCTTATCATGCCTTTAGTGGTAAAGAGGCTCGCACTCGCACTCGCTTCATAACTCTCCAAAAATTCTGCTGCGAAAACCGCCGAAAATTGGATAACTAAATTCAGAAACAGGCAAGTTGTCCAAAGCAAGCAGCCTCTAAAACAAGAGGCTGCATAATGTTAGCTTTTAGAACTGAAAATAAATGAACGAATCGCTGCTTTTCTGGCTAAGAACAATGAGTATTAACATCAGGGCCCAAACGGATCCCGTTACCCACCATTTTGCTTTTTGCGCCACCTGCATCACAGTAGTATTCCGCATTGCCCAGTGAGTTGCTAATAGAAAAATAGTAACCACTACAACTTTTACCATATCAATAGTCGGTACCAGTGCAACTCCGTTTTCTGCAAGGCGAAACATAGATCCAAGCACATTCCAGGCAGTACCAAAATCCGAGGCCCGGAAAAAGACCCATGTAATGTTCACCAGCAAGAAGGTAAGCATGGCACCGAAGAACTGATGCATGCGGTTGCCACGCAAAAAAGCAGGGGCTAAAGAAGCCGACTCGGTTACCAGCCTTTCCTTTTTCGGTACTAATAGAATGCGTGAAGAACTTTTAAATTTTGGTGGATGAGGAGCATCATTGCCACGCAACATTCTTTCCACAGACAAATAGATTCCATGAAGTGCTCCCCATACAACAAAGGTCCAAGATGCTCCATGCCAGAGGCCACCCAGTAGCATCGTAATCATCAGGTTCAAATATGTTCTCATTGTACCGTTTCGGTTGCCACCCAGCGGAATGTATAGATAATCTCTTAACCAGGTGGAGAGGCTGATATGCCAGCGACGCCAGAAATCCGAAAAACCAATAGCAGCATATGGATAGCGGAAGTTATCGGGCAGGGTAAACCCAAGACAAGCAGCCACACCAATTGCACAAGTGGAATACCCTGCAAAATCAAAGAATATCTGGCCGGAAAATGCCAATACACCCAGCCAGGCATCTACCGATAACAAAGCCTGCTTCGCACCAAACACCATGTCTGCAACACCAGACAGCAATGTGTCAGCCATCACCACCTTCATAAATAATCCCAAAGACACCAGCATCAGTCCTCTAATAAACTGCTGGCGGTTTGCCTGGTGGGGTTTTTTGAATTGTGGCATTAACTCTGCCGGCCGAACAATCGGCCCAGCTACGAGCTGCGGAAAGAACGTTACGTACAAGGAAAAGTCAAGAAGAGATTTTTCGGGCAAACTCCTTTTCTTGTACATGTCGATACTGTACGACAATGTTTGGAACGTGTAAAACGAGATGCCTACTGGGAGGATGATGTCGGGTGCAACCGGATGGAAGTCTACACCAATTAATGCCACCAGGGTCACAAAATTTTCCGAAAGAAAAGATCCGTATTTAAAGAACGCCAACATACCGAGGTTCACCACGAGGCTCGCCATGAGCAGGCTTTTTCTTTTGATGGGATTTTGCTCCGCGTACATTTTCTTTCCAAGGAAAAAGTCTAAAAGGGTTGACAGCCAAAGCAGCAAAACAAAAGGTGGGTTCCACACTGCATAGAATAAGTAGCTGGCAACGAGCAGGTTTATCTTCTTTACTTTCCATGTAAACCGCATGTAGTGCAGGAGCAGCACCACTCCAAAAAAGATGATGAATGCGTATGAATTGAACAACATAAAACAAGATTTAAGCAGTGAATAATTAAAGTGTATTTGATGGTGTAAACCATCCTTCCCCACGCAGCTGCTTCACTAGCTGCTCAGTATAAGTGATTGCATCTTCTGGTGATAAATGCGACCATTCAGGGCAGATCAACCCCGCAGTTTCCGGATAGTCGCTGTAATGAATACCCTGTGAACCAGTAAATGCTAATAGGGCATCCCAGTATTTCTCTCTTGGGTAAGCTTTTTTTTCACCATCACCCATAGGACCGTTTGATGGTGTGCGAACAAATATCACCTCGCCCCCGCGGCTCCTGATTTTATCTACTGCCGTTTTAATGTCGTTGAAGACAGCCTTCAGCGCCTCTCCGGCAGTTGGTGGTGTTTTATCTGACATGATAAGTGTGGTCCAGATATCAGTCACCTTCCTTACTTCCGCAGTATCATTCAAAAACATTTCGGACATATAGGTCTGGCGTTCAGCTGTGGTCCATTCAAATCCCTTTGGAAAAGAAGGGAAAGAGAATACGCCTGGTCTGTTAGGCACTTCCAGGTCGTTGAGTAATGTAGTTAAGGAGAACCTTTTTTCTTCAAGAAAGGCCAGCTGCGATTCCAATCCAAGGTTTACAAACGAGCTAAGCTTTTCAGAGGGTGTTTGTCTCTTGTAAAAAGCTGTTGCTTCCGCTGCAGATTTATGAAAGACCGGGTTTTGTGAGAAGAACAACACCTCTGTTATGTCAACAACGAGCTTGCCTTTAAATTGCGTGTCTTCGGCAAGGTCTTTCAAAAGCAACATAGGAGATGTGCCCACCAACGCCAGCTGAACGGCATTCTCTCCTGTGAGTTTTCTCCAGGTGGCAAGGTCCAGGTCAAACTTGATCCTTGAAGACCCAATAAAAACGGTGGCTTTGTTCGAAGGCTGGTAAACTTCAGCTCTTTTTTTTGCCCAAAGGGCCTTGTCATCGTTAAAGGTAGCCGCGTAGCCTTTGGTACGCCAGTATCCCTCCCAGGCAAGGATAAATGCAAGCACGAGCACGAGTGCCAGCACTGCTGCTTTAATCAGTTTTTTTGATTGCATCACTTTAATTTTTTGGTTTGTACAAGTTGAAAAAGATCGTATCTAATAGGCTTCTTGAACTTAAAGTTGCAACATTGAATACACCCTTTTTTGCTGTTTTAAACCATTTGTAGTTTTGGTTTCACTAATTGTAAGTTTTAATGAATGAACCGTGTTTGATAGACGCGTTGAGGAAAGAAAGTGGAGAGTTAGAGTACCTTTAAGCTAAGTGTTGCTTATACAAATTGTAAAATGAATAAGTACCAAAACATCAACTTCGGCAGTGTTAGGGATTTCCTCGCCTTCTTACCAGATGAAGAGCTCAAATTGGTTCAGCTACTCCGCGGACTTGTGATGGAGTGCATACCGGATGTGAAAGAAAAGCTTGCCTACAATGTTCCTTTTTATTATCGCTTTTCCCGCATTTGTTTTATCTGGCCTGGATCGGTGCCGTGGGGCAGAAAAACCAAGGCAGGAGTGGAGCTTGGATTTTGTCGAGGGAACATGTTGTCAGACGCCTCTTATTTGAACATTGGAGGCAGAAAAGAGGTCTACATAAAAACCTTCTACGAAGTGAAAGATATTCATGTAGACATATTGCGGCAGTTG
>DASQNW010000382.1:0-4425 GCA_035644775.1 Chitinophagaceae bacterium
AGGGAATGAATATTGATGTTTTTCAGGGCAGCAGCCAGCTACAGCACCCTAAAATCAAAATTGAAGCTTATAACATCTTCAAAGAATCCAAATTAAATGTCGGAAGCAGCCCGTTAGCAATGCAGGTCTCACTCATAAATCTCTTATCACAAATTAGTGGTACTGAAGAAAGAAAATACCAAACAGTACCCGGCTGGGTTACTAAGCTGAGAGATATTGAACGACACTCAAATAGAACAGTGGACACTTACATCTCTATCTAGAATACTAGATGTTCACCCGGTTCATTTATCCAGAAGTTTTCCAAAGTATTTTGGCGCAAATCTGAGCGATTATATCAGAACTATGAAAGTCCAAAGAGCTGTTTCAATGCTTGCCAATAAGAGCCTTTCCTTGACAGATATTGCTTACGATTGCGGGTTTGCCGATCAAAGTCACTTTATCCGGTGCTTTAAAGCTCTAAACCACTTGAAGCCGGCGCAATTTAGAAAAATCCTATCGAAGTAATGGCATGTTAAGGCCATTCTATTTCCCACCACTCGTGCAAGTTAGCTTTACACTTTAATAACGACCTTTTATGTATAAATATCTTCAACTTTTAGTTTTACTCGTAACGGCCTGTGCGCAATTGTTTGGACAGAGAAATGACATATCAGAGCGCGATCAAGTGACCGCAACTGTACATAAGGGAAACATTGGCAAAATAGTTTTTACTGCTAATGATGTCTCCTCCGACCCTTATACTGAAAAGGATTATTTGCTTTCTTACCGTTTTACACCTAAAAGCGACTTATACATCACTGCCTATCTAGAGCACTCTTTAACCTATAACCTTCGCAAGCTGGCTCCCGGGCTGCCTACTGATGAACTTATCAAGACCGGAAGCTACAATTTTTCATTTTATGTAGATGGAAAACTAATATACCAGGATAATCTTCATCCGGCATCACTGTTTCCGGAACAAAAGAATAATGACACCATTATCAGAAAGCCACTAACCGCTCATCCTTTCCGAAATTTGTGGAGCGCATACCTGTGGTTCCGGTTTCTGAAAAATGGTGGCGATAGTGCTTTAACTGAAGGCAAGCATCGGCTTGGGATGGAGATACGACCATACCTGGCGAATCCTGGTTTGATAGTCGGCGATGTAGTTGCTGCAGGCGAAGTGCTGCTGGACGTTCAACATCCGAAAATTGATCCATCATCGCTTTTTTTGGGTGCCGTAGCGCCCTATGACGGACTGCAAGTAGCAAAAGAGACCTTTGACAGTGCAAAGATCAAAGAACTGAAGGCGAGGGAAGCTGAAGATGTTTTCAAAGACATTACAAGCATAGTAGTTTTAAAAAACGGCAAAATACTGATTGAGGAATACTTTAATAAAGCAGATCGGAATACGCTCCACGACGTACGCTCAGTCGGCAAAACCTTTGCGTCCACCATCACAGGTATGGCAATCAGAGATGGCTATCTGAAAAATGAGTACCAGACGCTGAAAGAATTTTATAACCTGAGGAACTTTGCAAATTATGCTCCCGAAAAGGAACACACGACAATTAAGGAGCTGCTTACAATGAGTTCTATTTTTGAAGGAAATGACAATAAGGGCAATTCAGTAGGGAATGAAGAAAACATGTATCCAACTCCGGACTGGGTAAAGTTTACTTTGGATTTACCAGCCGATACGGCTTATGCTGATGGCCGTTGGCATTATTTTACCGCAGGCGTTGTTTTGTTAGGAGACATCTTGCATAAATCTGTACCGGGTGGCCTGGAAGCATACGCACATGGAAAATTATTCACCCCTTTAGGTATAACAAACTATAAGTGGCAGTATACCCCGCAGAAAGTTGCCAATACAGCTGGCGGGCTACGTATGAATGCCCTTGATTTCGCGAAGTATGCACAGCTTTACAAAAACGGAGGAATGTGGAACGGCAAGCAGATACTACCAAAGCAATGGGTAGATAAATCTTTTACAAAGGTTAAATCACTTCCGGGCCGCGAGAATGAGTTTTATGGCTACTTATTCTGGAATAAGACATACAAAGTAAAAGGAAAGGAATATGAAACGTTTTATTGCGCCGGCAACGGTGGGAACCACATTTACATTTTCAAAGAATTGCCACTTGTTGTGGTAGTGACAGGTGCGGCATATAATAGACCCTATGCGCATTCGCAGGTACATACGATAATGCAAGACTATGTGCTACCTGCAGTAGCAGGTTTAAAGTAAGTCTATTATATCTTTCAAAAGGGAACATCTCCAACCTTTCCTCTTCTTGCAAAAGAAATTACAAGTTGATTGTCTTTTTCTGAATGAGGTTGACCAGTTCTTAGTGGTAAATACTGATAGGTTTTCTAAGTTTTTTATTTGCCCAAAATAGAAAGTTTAGTAGAAAAGGGGACATGGTGTCGCTCGATCCATTTTCCGTGCGTTTATTGCTTTGGCACTATCAGAACAAATTTTTCGGTGTGTCCATATTGACCATGGTTTGTTTGTTTTGCGGTCAACCTATTCTTGCAGAATAAAGTTTGTTCTGTTCAAAATTGTTCTTCCGCCACCATTGGGCAAATACTCCTTTTGAATTTGTTAAGTATAGAGATATCTAAGGACTTGAACAGCTTTGCTTTTGGTTTTCGTGAAATGCTTTAACCCGCCTTTATTTACTTAGACTGTTCCCTTGTATTTGGGGTCAAAATCCACCATCCATTCAATGCCGTATTTGTCCCGAAACATTCCAAAATACGAACCCCATGGACTGTCGCCAATTGGCACTTCAATATCTCCACCTTCTGAAAGTCCGTTAAATAACCTATCGGCTTCCTCCCGGCTTTCGGCACTAATTGCAATTTTGGACCTGTTTTCCCTTTCATTAACTCGTCCCATACTTTCTGGGACGTCATTGCCCATTAATATGTTCTTTCCAATAGGCAACGCAATGTGCATTATTTTGTTTGCCTCATTTTCCGACACAGGATGTTCAGGGCTTGACAAATCTTTAAGACGCATAATCATGGCGAACTCTCCGCCAAATACTGATTTGTAAAAATTGAATGCTTCCTCGGCATTTCCGTTGAAGTTGATGTGGGGGTTGATAAGTGCCATTGATCCAATATTTAATTTTGTGGGTCCAAACGTATCATTTAACCATAAGCCTAAGAAGGTATGATGGCGTCAAAGAAGGGGTGATTAGCGTCAAGGGTGTATTTGTCTATGTAAGTCTAAGTTGACGATACACTGCCACTAAGATAACGCCTAACAGTAAACAGCTTATGCCTTAGTGGCATTTAGGTTATACCGCATACGTTCTAATATAAGTTGAGTAAATACATATTGTTCTGCCCGGGCTTTTCTGATGTTGTAGGGCAGTTGATGATTTTGTATGCTAAATGTTTATGGCTTTTCTCCTACTGCTACGACCATTTCACAAGGGCCAACAAAGCCATTATCGTTTTCAAATGTTTGTAGTTCCCGCTCTATTTCTTCCCAAACTGATTGTTTTTCTATTTCCGTTAAACCGCTCATCATTTGATGCAAAGCGCCGAATGATTCCTTTTCAAATCGCACACATTCTTTTGCCGAAGAAAGCCTCAAGGGAGAATCAACGAGCTCAGACCGAACATCGGTAAACCCAGCCTCAACAAAAGCACTTTCAATTACGTCGGCCGCGCCTAAACTAAATGGACCTGGTTGTCCGGGAAGGGGTGCCGGTAGCTTTGCCCTGGACCGGATTATGGAAACAGGAGTGGAGAAGAACTTGTTCTTATCAGGAGTTGAATAAACGATCGCTGCTACTTTGCCTCCTGACTTCAGTACCCGCAGCATTTCTTTCAAGGCCTTTTGCTGGTCAGGGAAATAGATCAGCCCCACCCTGGATATAACAATATCAAAGGACTCATCTTCAAGTGTGAGATTTTCTCCATCCATCACTGCCACTTCAATATTATGAAAGCCTGCCTGCTCGGCTGTTTGTTTGGCAAACTCCAAAATGTTAGGGGAAATATCAGTAGCCAAAACATAGCCATTAGAACCCACTTTTCTTGCTGCTGTGATGGATTGTTCTCCGGCACCTGCAGCTACATCTAAAACTTTGTGTCCCGGAGATACTCCCGCCATTTGGAGCATTCTATCTGTGGCCGGTCCCAACCATTGGCTTAGTGTAGAACTCCATCGATACCATGCCTCAGCAGCCGATTGCCATTGTTCACGGGTAGTGTTCTTGTATTTGATTGGGTCAAATTCGGGACCAGTAGTGTCCATTATGATAAATTTAAGCTGTTATCCTTTCGCACTACGGATTGTTTCAAATTACGCTCTTTCAACCTAATTGTCTAAACCGTTCGAAGCTTGCCGATTGCTGTAGTTGATTATTAGCAGGAAGAAAAAAACAATATTTCTTTTAAAGCATTACGTCAGCCATTATT
>DASQNW010000383.1:0-6826 GCA_035644775.1 Chitinophagaceae bacterium
CGGCCGATGAAACCAACACCAAGTATGCACAGGGTGGTGTGGCTGTAGTAAATGACCTGGAAAATGATTCTTTCGAAAAACATATTGAGGATACACTCATTGCTGGTGATGGATTGTGCAGCAAAGAGGTTGTTGATATAGTGGTGAAAGAAGGTCCTGCACGTGTTCAGGAAATCATTGACTGGGGCACACGCTTCGACAAGCATGCGGACGGCGATTACAAGCTGGGAAAAGAAGGTGGCCATTCGGAATTCCGGATCCTGCACTACAAAGACGTCACTGGGAAGGAAATTGAACGTGCATTACTGTCCGCTGTTGAGGCCGCACCCAACATCAATTTTATCAAGCATTGCTTTGTTATTGATATCATCACGCAGCATCATTTTGGCTACCTTGTCACAAAGTCAACACCTGACATTTGCTGTTACGGAGTTTATGTGCTGAACTCCAAAACAAATCGCATCGACAAGATCATATCGAGAGTCACCTTGCTGGCTACAGGTGGTAATGGCCAGGTGTACCGCACCACCACTAACCCATATATCGCAACGGGCGACGGCGTAGCTATGGTGTACCGTGCCAAGGGTAGAATTGAAAACATGGAGTTCATCCAATTTCATCCTACTGCTTTGTACGAAGCCGGAAAAAGAGGTCAGGCATTTTTGATTACTGAGGCTGTTCGCGGCGACGGAGGTATTTTGAGAAACAAGGACGGTGAAGCCTTCATGGAACAATACGATGATAGGCGAGATCTGGCACCACGGGATATTGTTGCTCGTGCTATTGACAGTGAGATGAAACGTACTGGTACCGAGCATGTCTACCTCGATTGCCGGCATATGGATCATCAAAAATTCACGGAACATTTCCCTAATATTTACCAGAAATGTTTGTCTATAGGCATTGATGTTTCGCGGGACATGATACCGGTGGCGCCCGCTGCGCATTACAGTTGCGGCGGCATTAAAACCGATGAATGGGGCCGTAGCTCTATTGTGAACCTGCTTGCTTGCGGTGAATGTGCCAGCACGGGTCTGCATGGAGCGAACAGGTTGGCAAGCAATTCTCTGCTTGAGGCCATGGTGTTTGCACACAGGTGTTTCGAAGCTTCTATTTCATGCATCAATACCGGAAGTGCAGAGGCATCAGTAGCGATTACATCAGGCCCGAATCAAGGACCTGGAAATGGTGCCTGCACCGATGATGGCTCACCCTCTCAGGATCACCTTACCAGTCTGATCCCCGACTGGAATGCCGAAGGCACTGCAGAACCAAAAGAAATGATCCTCATCACTCAAAGCTTAAAAGAACTACAGCAGGTAATGAGTGACTATGTTGGGATTGTTCGAAACAACGTGCGCCTGCAAAGAGCTATAAAGCGGATTGACCTTTTGTTTGAGGAAACAGAAGGCCTTTATCAAACTACCACGGTATCACCTCAACTTCTTGAGCTGCGAAACATGATTACCGTGGGATACCTTATTGTAAAGTGCGCCAGCTTTCGTAAGGAAAGCAGGGGACTGCACTATAATACTGATTATCCGTTCAAAGCAGACCTGGTGCAAAATATTGTGCTATAGATTATACTCTTGGCTTCCATTCAATCTCTGGAACGTTCTGCAAAAGGCCTGCAAAGCGGGCGAGTACAAAAAGGTAATCACTCAACCGGTTCAAATACTTAATCACCAACGGAGCAACTTCCATTCCTTCTGACTGAAGGGCAACGCAGTTTCTTTCTGCTCTGCGGCAAACGCAACGGCTCACATGAGCAAAAGAAATAAGAGGTGAGCCACCAGGTAAAATAAAAGCTCTCATTTGCGGCAAGCTTTCATTCATGCGGTCGATTTCAGCTTCCAAAAATGTTACGTCAGTTTCATTCAGATCTGGAATTTTCAGTCGCGGTTCTTTCGACGGGTCGCAAGCCAAAGAAGAGCCGATGGTGAACAGCCTGTCTTGCACTTCCCGCAATGTGTTCTTTGTTGTTATATCCTCAATATAATCATTCACAACGCCAATCCACGAGTTCAGCTCATCTACAGTACCATAGCTTTCTATCCGAATATGATCTTTCGGAACTTTAGTGCCGCCAATCAGCGAAGTGCTGCCCTTATCGCCGGTTTTGGTGTAAATTTTCATTGCCATACATCACATTGTTGCTATCGTTAAACTTAAACAGACGCAAAGCTTGACTCAGTTCTTTTGTCGCTTTCCAAAACCCCGTCTCTAAGCCGAATAACCCTGCGAGCATGTTTTGCAATATCTTCTTCATGGGTTACCAGTACTACTGCATTTCCCATCGAATGAATCTGGCTGAAGATCTCCATGATTTCATACGAGGTTTTTGTATCAAGGTTACCGGTAGGTTCATCGGCCAGGATAATCGAAGGATCGTTTACTAAAGCTCTTGCTATGGCAACCCGTTGGTTTTGTCCACCGCTTAATTCGTTCGGCTTGTGGTGGCTTCTGTCTGCAAGGCTAACCTTCTCCAGCACATGCAAAGCTTTCTCAGTCCTTTGCTTTTTCGGTACACCTGCATATACCAGCGGTAGCGCTACATTTTCCACAGCCGTCAACCTTGGCAAAAGATTAAACTGCTGAAAAACAAAACCAATTTCCTTATTACGCACTTCTGCAAGCTCGTTGTCCGTCATTCTGCTTACATCTTTGTTGTTCAAAATATAAACACCTGCTGTAGGTGTATCCAGGCAGCCGATAATGTTCATCAGCGTGCTTTTACCTGAGCCTGATGGGCCCATCAAAGCCACGTATTCATTTCTGAGAATTTCCAGAGAAATACCTTTGAGCACTTCAATCACCTGCTTCCCGAGATAATAATTTTTTTTCAGATTGTCCAGATGAATAATGCTCTGCATCAACGTCTTATTTTTTTATCACCTTGGGCACTTTAAAATATTGCTCATCATGGTGTGGAGCATTCCCTAAAGCTTCTTTCTGAGGCAGCATATCACCCACCACGTCGTAGCGTAGCACATTCACTTCGTCTGTCATGTGCATTAGTGGTTCAACTCCTGTGGTATCCAGTTCCTGTAGCTTGTCTATAAAGCCAATCATCTTCTGCAAATCAGCTTTTATTTCTTCCTTCTCCTCGTCATTGAATTCGAGCATGGACAAGTCAGCCAACTTTTGAATTAAAGCATCATCTACCTGCATCTGGCAAAAATAGACAATAGTTTGTAGTTAGTATGGAGCAAGCAGCGGTGCTACTATTTATCGTTCGTTGCGTCGCACATTTCATCATTCGGGAATTCTGTTTGGCAATGTTGCAAATGCTTTCTAACTGCATTCATTCCTGATTGTCGGTTGAAATAATAAAAGGTTATTGCTTTGTAAGATCTTTCCCTGAGCCTCTGATGTACAGACCACAAACTATTATCTATTTTTACCGGGCTTATGAAACAAATCGTTGTGAGTGGCATTCGCCCTACTGGCTTTCTACACCTCGGCAACTACTTCGGTGCTATGCGCAATTATGTTCGCATGCAACAAGATTATGACTGCTATTTTTTTGTAGCTGATTGGCATTCTTTAACAACGCATCCAGACACCAAAGAGCTGAAGGCAAGTGTGCTTCGGGTGGTCGCTGAGAACATTGCTGCCGGCCTTGATCCTAACAAGGTAACCTTGTATGTGCAAAGCACTGTGCCAGAAGTTGCAGAATTATACCTCCTGCTCAACATGAATGCCTACAAAGGAGAGCTGGAGAAAACAACCACCTTCAAAGACAAGGTGCGGTTGCAGCCTAACAATGTAAATGCAGGCCTGCTAACCTACCCTGTATTGCAAGCTGCAGATATACTCATTCACCGTGCAAAGTATGTTCCCGTTGGTAAGGACCAGGAGCAGCATTTGGAAATGGCCAGAAATTTTGCGCAGCGATTCAACTATCGGTACGGCGAACTGTTTCCAGAGCCTCAGGCGTTCAATTTCGGCAGCGAGCTAATAAAGGTTCCGAGTTTGGATGGCACAGGTAAAATGAGCAAAAGTGAAAACCAGCTTGCTACGTTATACCTTGCTGATGAAGATGATGAGATCCGAAAGAAGATCATGAAAGCAAAGACTGACAGCGGCCCTACTGAACACAACAGCAAAATGCCTGACTATATTCAAAACATCTTTCAGCTGATGACATTAGTAAGCGAGGAACAAACGGTTGCACGTTTCCGAGAAGATTTCAACAAAGCTGAGATCAGGTACGGAGACATGAAGAAACAACTGGCAGAAGATATGGTGCAGTTCATACGTCCTATCAGGGAAAAAGCAGACGCCATTCGCCAGGACAAAAGCTATCTTGAAAAGATCATTTCAGAAGGTGCAGAAAAAGCAAGAGCAAGTGCAATAGCAACGATCAAGGAAGTCAGGGCACTGGTGGGTTTGTATTATGGAAATTAAAATTGCTTTAATTGGGGAAAGCAATATTTTTAAGCTTTAACAACCTCTCAGGTAAGTAGTACATGTCAAAATCAAAAAAAGCAAAACACATAGCAGTGGCCGGGAACATTGGCGCTGGAAAAACTACTTTGACGGAGCTACTTAGCAAACACTACAAGTGGATTCCTCATTTTGAAGATGTGGATCACAACCCCTACCTATACGATTTTTATGAAGATATGCCTCGCTGGAGTTTTCAATTGCAGGTATATTTCCTAAACAGCAGGTTAAACCAGCTGCTCGAAATTCACAGGGGTACATCAACCGTCATTCAGGATAGAACCATTTACGAAGATGCTCACATCTTTGCTCCCAACCTGTACGAAATGGGGCTAATGAGCAAGCGCGACTTCGATAACTATTTTGGTTTCTTCACTACCTTAAAGCAAATGGTGCAGCCACCAGATCTATTGATTTACCTTCAAGCGTCAGTCCCGACCTTGGTGGGCCAGATTCAAAAGAGGGGAAGAGAATACGAAGAGAACATACGGCTCGATTACCTGAAGCGATTGAATGAGTACTACAACAAATGGATAGACAGCTACAAAGAAGGTGCTCTGTTGATCGTAAATGTTGATGAAAATCGCTTTCCTGAAGACGAAGAAGACCTTGGTAAAATCATCAGTAAAGTAGATGCACAACTTTACGGGTTATTTTAGCTTCCTTCAAAATACAACACTCACCATTCCAACCATTTTCTTCGTTAGTGATTCCCAGATAGTTTCATCGGTTTGTAGACATTTACTGGTTTGAGCTTCTAGAACGGAAGGTGTCTTCTTCGCCGATTCCCGGTAGAAAGAAAACGCTATAGAACTGTATGTAAATAGAAGAATAAAAAGCAGGCTTGCAGGTAACAAAAGCTTTCTCATGGCTCTGGTTTATTGGTGTGACGAAGGTATACGGGCAGATGTTACAAAATGTTTAAAAAAAACAACCTGACGATTGCTGCAAATATCTTTGCCTGCAAATTATTTTATGAACGAGGCCTTTGTTAAGCGAATTGAATCTGAACTGCAGGAGGTGAAAATAGCAGGCTTGTACAAAACTGAAAGAATCATTTCTTCACCGCAGGGTGCTGAGATTTTGGTGAACGGGAGAACCGTATTGAATTTCTGCGCCAACAATTATCTGGGTTTGTCGTCACATCCTGCAGTTATTCAGGCGGCGCACAAAGCCATTGACGAACGAGGCTATGGGTTAAGCTCCGTACGGTTTATCTGCGGCACTCAGGATATTCACAAAGAGCTGGAGAAGAAATTAGCTGATTTCCTAGGCACAGAAGATACAATCCTGTATGCTGCCGCCTTCGATGCCAATGGTGGCGTTTTCGAACCCTTGTTCAATGAGCAAGATGCGATTATTTCCGATAGCCTGAATCATGCTTCAATTATAGACGGCGTTCGCTTGTGTAAAGCGCAACGGCACCGGTATGAGCATAATAACATGCAGGACCTCGAAGCCAAGCTGCAGCAAACCACCGACTGCCGTAGCCGCATTATCGTCACAGATGGTGCTTTTAGTATGGATGGCACTATTGCTCAACTGGACGTGATTTGCGACTTAGCAGATCGATACGAAGCCATAGTGATGATTGATGAAAGCCATGCTTCCGGTTTTCTCGGAAAGACTGGTCGCGGAACACACGAGCATCGCGGAGTGATGGGGCGAATAGACATCATCACCGGCACCTTAGGGAAAGCTTTAGGCGGCGCAAGCGGAGGCTTTACCAGCGGACGAAAGGAGATCATCGACATGCTTCGGCAAAAAAGTCGCCCATACCTCTTTTCAAACACACTCGCGCCTGCAATTACAGGAGCTAGCATTGCTGTTTTGAGCATGCTGAACAAGACAACAGAGCTGAGAGACAAGTTGGAACAAAATACCAAATACTTCCGAAGCAAGATGACGGATGAAGGATTTGACATAAAGCCCGGCGAACACCCGATCGTACCAATCATGCTGTACGATGCTGTTTTAGCAGCCGAGTTCGCGGCATTGCTGTTGGAAGAGGGTATTTATGTGATTGGCTTTTTCTTTCCCGTTGTTCCCAAAGGACAGGCCCGCATTCGGGTGCAGCTAAGTGCAGCACACGAGCAGCATCATTTGGACCAAGCCATAGATGCCTTCGCGAGAATAGGTCGGAGGTTGAAAGTCATAGCGTGATCTTAAATTGGATCTGTGAGTTTTCGTTGCAGTCTGATGAACCGATTGCCTTTTTTAAGGAACAATATATATCCGAAAATAGAACTGAATAAGTCGATGGATCATCTCAACGAAGATTGATGGTTACGCCAACTATTACTCCAAAATCACCGTCTGTTTGCATCCAGTTTTGTTCAGGTAAATACGTACGGGAAACAAGTCCATCCAAGTATAA